>NZ_LYTG01000062.1:0-34053 GCF_001816105.1 Exiguobacterium sp. SH31 | reverse complement strand
CACACCGGTCCAAAAGATTGGATGAGCGGCATCAATTTAGGTTTTGCCTGCATGACCAGTAACAATCCCAAAGTGGATTTTCTTCTTCTCGCTATTAGCATACTCTCTTGAAATCTTGACGTCAACAGAAAAATAAAACGCTTACACTATGACCGTTTTTCACTCAAACAAGATGCGTTGCATCCGCTCCGGTGCCGCTAAAAAGTCGCGCATGACCCGGACGTGTTCGAGTTCATCGAACGTCGTCGGCGCTAGCCCCGCCTCGACTTCCAAAATCGCCGCGTCCGGATACGACATGAGAATCGGTGAATGGCTCGCGATGATAAATTGGCTTCCTGATTGAACGAGCTCATGCATCCGGGCGAGCATCGTCAATTGACGCATCGGCGACAACGCGGCCTCCGGCTCGTCTAAAATATAGAGGCCCGCGCCCCGGAAACGATGTAGCATGAGCGACAAGAACGCTTCCCCGTGTGACTGCTCATGGAGCGAACGACCACCATACGATTCATAAAACCGTTCAGGGTCAGGACTCGATCGCGCTATTTTGTCTACATAACTTGATAGCTGATACGCCGTCTCGGCCCGGAGGAAAAAAACCGTCCTTCGGGCGATACGCACTACGAATCGGGCGCAACGCCTCGAACAGCGGGCTATGTGTCGACTCGGTCTCAAAGCGGAACGCCGTCGCCCCGCCTTCCGGATTGAATCCAGCGGCAATCGCCATCCCTTCGATCAACGTCGACTTGCCGCTGCCGTTTTCCCCGACTAAAAACGTGACCGGCTTCGTCAACGTCAATTCGTCAAACGCTTCAAAAATCGGGAGCGAAAACGGATACCCTGGCGTTTCGATACGATCTCGTTCTAAGCGGACACCTCGTAAAAATAAGTTCAATCCCATTCGATCCAAAAAATCGCCCCCTCGTTTGATTCGACCCCGTAATTGAGTTGCTGCGCTTCGAGCAACAACTTGTTGATGGCGAGTCCAAGACCGTGTCCGTTCGACCGGTCACCTTTGACGTACATATCCCATACGCTCGCACGCATCCTATCATCGAGCCCCGGACCTTGATCCTCGATCTCGAGTCGGTTTCCGACAATTCTGATTGTGATG
Source organism: Exiguobacterium sp. SH31 (assembly GCF_001816105.1). NCBI lineage: Bacteria > Bacillati > Bacillota > Bacilli > Caryophanales > Exiguobacterium > Exiguobacterium sp. SH31. The sequence goes on along the minus strand of NZ_LYTG01000062.1, from coordinate 32,939 downwards.
ACGCCACCATCGGGACTTACCTGGTAGGCGTTATGAAGAAAGTTGGACAACACCCGTTCCATCGCCGTTTGGTCGGCTTGTAGCGTGACTGCTTCGAGTTCGAGTTGGACGGTGACTTGTTTATGCCGGAACCAGTCTTCCATTCGTGCCACCGTCTCACGAACGAGTCCGTCCAATCGGATCGGCTCGATTTGGAGCGGCAGACTTCGTGACGATAACTTCGAGTACTCGAGCATCTGCGTGACGAGACGATCGATCCGGTCAACTTCTTCGGTCATGCTCCGTCCCGTCGACGAGACGTCTTCTGGCTTAACGACGCCGAGCTCGAGCATCTCTGCCTCGTTGCGAACGATAGCGAGCGGTGTCCGCACGTCATGTGTAACCCCAGAGATGAACGTCTTTTGCAGCGTCTCTTTTTCTTGAAGCGCACGATTCATCTGATCGACCGCTCCCGTCAAATCACCGATTTCATCGTCTGTGACCGGCGGCAAGCTGATCGTGTGTGTTCCTGCCATGATTGCTGCGGTCGCTTGTTTCAATTGGACGAGCGGGGACGTTAAGCGCCGACCCATCCAATACGTCACGCCAATCGCCGCAACAAGGGCAAGCAAGAAGCCACTCCCGAGAATCATATAGATTTGACGGAACTGGGGATTCGCTAGCGGCGCATTCGTATACGTCACGATTTGAATATCTCCTTCTTCTCGTAAAAACGTCAAGAGACGCGTACCGTTTACGCTGACTTGATCGCGTTCCGTCAAAGCGTCCGGGTTCAGCGTCGGTGTCATCTGTCTCCGCATCCGTCCGCCTCGGTCAAGATCGATCGGTTCGCCGTCTTGAAACACGAGGACGTTGAGCTGTCCCGGTATGCCTCGCCCCTCAGCTAACGCGTCATAGACGATGTCCGCTTCACGCTCGAGCTGGGCGTAACTTTCCGTCTCGGCAAAGCGGCCGATCAAGAGCGACGTGAGTCCGAACGTGAGCACGGCCATGACCACGAGCGGGAGAATGGCGGTCCACAACAACTTTTTCATCAACCGGTTCATCACATGTCCTCCAATCGATAACCGACCCGATGCACCGTCTTCAACTGCCGTTTGATCGTCTTGGACTTGTCGCGGAGCTGTTTAACGTGCGTGTCGACCGTCCTCGTGTCACCGACGAACGTATAGTCCCACACGTCGTCGAGCAATCGATTCCGGTCAAGCGCTTCCCCGATATGCTTCATGAAATAGACCAGTAGTTCGTACTCCTTATTGGCCAATCGAATCGGTTTCCCGTCTTCAGTCACCGTCCGTGATTTTTCATCCACTTTCAGATCGCCGAACACGATGCCGTCCGTCTGCTTGACGAGACGCTTCAATCGAATCTCGAGCTCTTTCAAGACGATCGGTTTGACTAAATAGTCGTCAGCACCGAGCTCAAGACCGAACACCCGGTCATCGGCTTCCCCGCGTGCCGTCGTCAACACGATGGCCGGCCGCGGCTGAAGTGTCTGTAATCTCGGAATGAGCGTCCATCCTTCCCCGTCCGGCAGGCGAACGTCGAGCAGTACCGCATCGAACGGCTGATCAAGCAGTCGTTTCGCCTCGGCGAGTGTCCCCGCCACGCTGACAGTAAAGCCCGAGTACGTCAAAAAACGGGCCATCCCGTCCGCTAGCTTCTGTTCATCTTCCACTACGAGCACGTTCATCTGTATCGCCTCCACTCCCATTATATCGCATCAAGAAAGCATCCCATCGTTTCCCAAATACAATTTGCAAAAACCTTGCAACTCCCTCACAACTTGCCGGCGGGCAAGATCTACACTTGAGGTAGTAAAAGGAGGAGATACACATGAAATCATCAAAATTAGCACTCGCTTTGGCCGGCCTGCTTGCCGTTTCGGGCACAGGCGCCTACGCAGCCACGAACAAGACGACGACAACTGAAACGACAGAATCGACGGAAGCTTCGACGCAATGCGAACGCGGTGAACGTGGTGAACGCGGCATGTTCGGAGACCGGGCAGCCGGACAAGCGGCGTTGCTTGAGGCGCTCGGTTTGACCGAAGCCGAGGTCGAAGCGGCACGCGAAGAAGGACAGTCGCTTCCTGAGCTCGCAGAAGAGAAAGGCATCACGGTCGACGCATTCATTGACGCGATCATCGCCTCACACGAAGTGAAACTTGATGCAGCGGTCGAGAACGGTAATTTGACGCAAGCGGAAGCCGACGCGATTTTAGCTGAACATGAGGAACGATTCGCCGACGTGACAAGCTATGACGACCTAGACATGCAAGGACCGGGAGGCAGAGGTCGACACGGTCACGGATCGCATCACGGTGGCCAATTCGGTGGGCCAAACCAAGACAACAATACACCTTCAACAGATGACAATGTAGAAAATCAGAGTACAAATTCACTGTAAGTAAAAAGGCAACCAAATCTTGGTTGCCTTTTTAGGTGTAAGATCACTCTCCACGTTCGGCGCGTTGCCGTGCCCGAATCTCTTTTTCAACACGACGCAACGCTTTCTTCGAGCCACGCTCAAAATCATGCGCCTCTTTGCGCTCTCGATAGTCTACGAACAACGTCTCTAAGTCATAACCCGCCGGATAGAGATCAACCGCCTGCGCTTCAAGCCGGACGCGTCGCAACGGATGGTAGCTGAACGTCCCTTCCGTGTAAACCGTGACATGTCGCCCAGAATCGTCCGTCGCATAGACGAGCCCGACTTGATTCGTCTCGAGTAACCGGACGCGATCTCCTTTTTCAAATTGCTGGATCAGTTCCGGTTTCGCATTCACCACTTCTTGTGTCAGCTTCGAAGTGTCGACGAGTGTCTGGTCATATACTTTTTCTTTCATATAACGTGACGCCTGTTTCAAAATCGCTTCGGGCAGCTTCATTTTCCGGGCAATGAACAACGCGTTGCTGTCACCGGACTGACCGATCAACAACCGATACTTCGGCTCGAGCGTGTCCGGGTCGAACTGCATCGCCGCGTTCATGAAGTCCGGATGCGTCTCGGAATACGCTTTGATTTCCCCGTAATGGGTCGAGGCGACGACGAGACAGCCGCGCTTGTACGCCTCTTCTAAAATCGCGATGGCGAGCGCCGCGCCTTCGTTCGGTTCGGTCCCACTCCCAATTTCGTCAAATAAGAGCAGCGATCGCTTGCCGGCCCGCTGCATGATCGTCGCCACGTTGTTCATGTGGGCCGAGAACGTGCTGAGGGCAGAACCCATGTCTTGATTGTCACCGATATCGACGAACACGTCGTCAAACGCCGAGATGTCCGTATCGGGATGAGCCGGGATGTGCAAACCGCTCATGGTCATTAAAGTAAGCAAGCCGATCGTCTTCAAGACGACCGTTTTCCCGCCGGCGTTCGGTCCGGTGATGATGAGTCCGCGGTACGTCTCGCCGAGCGAGAAGTCGAGCGGGACCGCCCCATCAAGCAACGGGTGCCGGACTTGTCGCAAACGAATTTTCCCGGTCCCGTTCACGCGTGGCGAAATTCCTTCGATCGTCTGGCTATACTTCCCTTTGGCGAATACCATGTCGTACTGGGCGATGACGTCGAGCGTCGTCTCAATCGCCGGTAACGCTTCGGCTACCATACCGGTCAGCGTCGCGAGCACTTGATAGATTTCAACCGCTTCCTCGGTCCGTTTGACGGCGATTTCCGCGTTCAGCTTGCTGATCGCTTCCGGCTCGATGAACACGGTCGTCCCCCGGTTCGACGTATCGATGATCGTCCCGGCGACTTTATGTTTGTACGACGCCTTGATTGGGATCGTGAATCGGTCCTGCTTCTTCGTCACAAACGCGTCTTGAATCGCTTCACGGTTGGCCGCGCTCTTCAAAAATTTAGTCAACCGCTCCTCGATCCGTCCTTCGAGAATATCGATTTGCTTCCGGATCCGTTTCAGTTCTTTTGACGCCTCATCAACGACGCGTCCGGCCCGAATCGACCGAACGATTTCTTCTTCGATCGAGCGCCTTTCACTCATCTCGTCCGCGTACAGAGATAACAACGGTGCAAAGAACGTCTGCTCGGCCATGAATCGTTTCAGTTTGCGGGCTCCGCGGAAAAATTCAGCGACGGCTTCAAGTTCACCCGCCTCGAGTTGGATGCCACGACTGATTTTCCCGATGAGCGGTTCCATGTCGGACACCCCGATGAACGGGACGTGCGACGAGGCGTCTAGGATCGCTCGTGCCTCCGACGTCTCCTGCAGTCGTTTCTTCACCGTCTGTAGATGGCTCGTCGGTTGTTGATTTCTGAGCAACTTGCGACCAAACCCGCTGATGCAGTAGCGTTCGACTCGTTGGATGAGTTCAGTATATTGTAGTTTTTCTAACGTTTGTTCGTTCATGGTGATCTCTCCTTAAAATAGGGTGGAGATACCGCGCAAACAAAAAGCGTCGGTCGATGACGACCAACGCAAAAAGACAGACCGGTGTCTGGCAGTTTATGATGGGCGGTATCCGTAACAGAACATGAAGGCATGACAAAAACACGCGTCATCCTACGTTTTTCAGTTCGTTAGGCAGATACGACCTCACTCATCAACATGCAACACCTTTCACTTAAGATTCGTCTTCACTATACAACAAATTTCAGAATAAGTACATTTTTTAGACAGCGCTTACAAATTAGGTCTTGTCTTCTTTTAGATAGCGTGCTATGTTGAGACAGAAGAAACAAATATTGATCACATGTGACTGATTCGATCAGGCATGGGGTAAGACGAAAGGCTCACGCCACCCGTCTATACTCCATGCCTGTTTTGTTTTTTCACAATCATTTTCGCAAGGAAAGGATGAAGTGAACATGTTATTGAATAAGTGGATGAAGAGACATACACTGACACTTTATGCACCCATGGAAGGAGACATCATTCCACTTGAGCAAGTGGCCGACCCCGTCTTCAGCGAGAAGATGATGGGCGACGGAATCGCCATTAAGCCGACAAACGGAACAGTCGTCGCACCGGCTAATGGAACGATCGTCCAAGTCGCACCGACGAAACACGCCATCGGCATCCGGACGGAAGACGGAGCTGAGATTTTGATTCACGTCGGGTTAGACACGGTCGAACTTTCAGGAGACCCGTTCACAGTCCACGTCACTGTCGGTGACCATGTTGACGTCGGACATCCTTTGTTGACAGCGGACTTGAAGCAGATTCATCAAGCCGGGAAGGACACGGTCACTCCGATGATCGTCACGAACGGAAGCGACTTACCTCACCCCTACTCGTTCCACGCGGGCGGGCCCTCGCTTTCCGGAAAGACTGTCGTCGCTCAAGCGGAACAATGACTCCTCGATAGGAGGACACATGTTAAAAATCAAAAAAATCTTAAACAACAACGCGGTCATCGTCTCGGACGGAGGTGAAGAAAAGATCGCCATCGGACCGGGCGTCGCCTTTAAAAAAGGGCGCAACGACATCGTCAATCCGCATAAAATCGAAAAACTATTCGTCATGTCGGAAAACGATAAGTTTCAACAACTCTTAAGCCGCATCCCGGTCGACCACTTCACCATTTCCGAAGAAATTATCACGCATGCGGAGAAGCGGCTCGAGACGACGTTCAATGAGCACATCCACGTCGTCCTGACCGATCATATCTCGTTTGCCATCGAGCGTGAAGAAGAAGGGATCTCGCTTCGGAACAAGCTGTTGAACGAGATCAAAATCTTGTATCGCAACGAATATGAGATCGGGCTCTGGGCGCTGCAACTGATCGAGGACAAAATCGGGTTGAAGATGCCGAAAGACGAAGCGGCCTTCATCGCGCTCCATATCCATACACTCAAAGTGAAAGGAGGTGATTTGCGCAAGACGGTCAAACAGACGACGATCGTAAGAGACATGATTCAATCGATTTCACGACGACTCGACCTATCTATCGAAGAAGATGACTTATCCTATCAACGCTTATTAACCCATTTACGATTTGTCATGGATCGGGTCAACCACTACGATCATCACACGATCGACGAGGACATGCTTCAGATGATTCAAACAAAATTCTCGTCCGCTTACGCGTGTGCGTCTGACGTCGCAACTGAAATGGAAAACTTATACGGCATCGTCTTGCCCGAGTCAGAGCTTGGTTACATCACGCTCCACATTCAACGCCTGCAAGATCAACACCATCAAAAAGGAGGACATTTACAATGATGAACTTTTTACAACGTCTCGGACGTTCGCTCATGTTGCCGGTTGCGGTACTTCCTGCAGCGGCCATCCTCATGGGCATCGGTTACTGGATCGACCCGGTAGGCTGGGGTTCTGAAAACATCGCCGCCGCCTTCCTCATCAAAGCCGGTGCAGCCATCATCGATAACATTCCAATTCTCTTCGCTGTCGGGGTCGCCCTCGGTATGGCGAAAAACCGTGACGGCTCAGCCGCTCTCAGTGGTCTCGTCGCTTTCCTCACGGTCACGACACTTTTATCAGCAGCAACAGTCGCATTATTCCAAGGTGTAGACGTCGAAGCCGTCAACCCGGCGTTCGGTAAAATCGCTAACGCGTTCGTTGGGATCTTGTCAGGTCTCGTCGCCGCGTCCATGTATAACCGCTTTAGTCACGTTCAGTTACCTGACGCCCTCGCCTTCTTTAGCGGCAAGCGTCTCGTCCCAATCATGACGGCGTTCTCGATGATTCTCGTCTCGGTCGCACTTTACTTCGTCTGGCCGGTCGTCTACACAGGACTCGTCGGATTCGGTGAAACAATCTCTAAAATGGGAGCAATCGGTGCTGGACTTTATGGATTCTTCAACCGTCTGTTGATCCCGACAGGTCTTCACCACGCCCTCAACTCGGTATTTTGGTTTGACGTTGCCGGCATCAACGATATCGGTAACTTCTGGTCCGGTGAAGGTGAGAAAGGGATCACTGGACGCTATCAAGCTGGATTCTTCCCGATCATGATGTTCGGTCTCCCGGCAGCAGCCCTAGCGATGTATCACACTGCGAAAACGAAACGTAAAAAACAAGCGGCCTCGCTCCTTCTCGCCGCAGCGTTCGCTTCATTCTTCACAGGTGTCACGGAACCGCTCGAGTTCTCGTTCATGTTCCTCGCACCAGTTCTTTACCTTGTCCATGCTGTGTTGACAGGCGTGTCACTCTTTATCGCTGCCACATTCCAATGGACGGCCGGGTTCGGCTTCAGTGCCGGTCTCGTCGACTTCGTCCTCAGCTCACGGCTACCGCTTGCGAACCAGCCGTATATGTTGCTCGTCCAAGGCCTCGTCTTCGGTGCCATCTACTACACGATCTTCCGCTTCATGATTGTCAAACTTAACTTGGCAACGCCAGGTCGCGAGTCGGACGAAGAGGTTGATGCAGTCGCGACAGAAACAGCGCCTGAAGGTGAAACGAAAACGGCACCAGTTGCAGCAGGTGGTCAGTACTCTGCGATGGCAGCCATGATTTATGACGGTCTCGGTGGTGACCAAAACGTCACCGGTATCGAATCGTGTGTCACACGTCTCCGTGTCGACGTCAAAGACATGGACACGGTCGATCAAACGCAAATTAAGAAAGCGGGCATCCCAGGAATTAAAGTCGTCAGCCCGAACCATATTCAAGTCATCGTCGGGACGAACGTTCAATTCGTCCTCGAAGAGATTGAAAAACTCCGGAGCAACCGCGCCGGATGACGAACGAAAGCCACCTCACGCTGAGGTGGCTTTTTTTACATGCCTCGTAGTCGTTTGATGCGTTCTTCCGGATTCGGGTGTGTCGAGAACAGTCCGCTCAGCTTTTTCTTCATAGGATCCGAAAAATAAAGTGATGCCGACGCCCGTGACGCCTCTTTCACTGGCGTTTTGACGTTAGCGATCTTCTCGAGCGCCGAAGCGAGTGCGTCCGGGTTCCGCGTCAGCTCAGCTCCGCTCGCATCAGCCAAAAACTCACGATTTCGCGAGATAGCCAGATTGACGAGCGTCGCGATGATCGGAGCTAAAATCAACAGGACGAGCCCGACAATCATAAAGATCGGATTTTGGTTGTTGTCCCGCCGTCCACCGATACTTCGGAAAAACAGCATCCGGGAACCGATGTCACTCATGATGGCGATGACGGAGACGAGGGCGAGCGTCACCGTCGCCAGGCGGACGTCATAGTTTTTAATATGCGCGACCTCGTGGGCGATGACACCTTCGAGTTCTTCGCGGGTCAACTGATCCATTAAACCCGTCGTCACGGCGACAGCTGCCTTCTCGGGTTTGAGCCCGGTCGCGAACGCGTTCGGTGACGGGTCATTGATGATGAAGATCCGTGGCATCGGGACACGGGCGACCATCGCCATGTTCTCGACCGTGTGCCATAAGAAACGATGTTGTTCGACCGATGTGATCTCTTGGGAGTGATTCATCTTCATGACGATATTCGTGCTCGACATGATGACGATCCCGATGTAAAACAACGAGAACACCGGAGTGAAGATGAGCCCTGGGAGCGGATCGCCATAGTTCAAATACGAGATGACAACCCCGACGGCTAAGACGAGGAGGACGAATCCAGCCACGATGAACACGGTTTTAATCTTATTCTTGCGGATTTGTTCATACAGAATCATCGTCGCCACTCCAATCCATTAGAATGAGACGCGAACGTTCTCGCGTTCTTCTTCGCGCGCCTCGAGCATGTCGCGTTTTTCGAACTTCTGGACGGAAGCGATGATGTTCGTCGGGACCGATTCGATTTTCGTATTGTATTTCATGACCGTGTTGTTATACAGCTGTCGCGAGTAAGCGACTTTGTTCTCTGTCTGCGTCAACTCTTCTTGAAGCATCATAAAGTTCTCGTTCGCTTTCAAGTCTGGATACGCCTCGCGCAGCGCGAACAAGTTTTTGAGCGCACCGCTCAGTTGATCATTCACTTCCATCTGTTCCTGACGGCTCGTCTTCGAGCCAAGCTGGTTTCGTAGCTCGACGACTTTCGTGAGCGTCTCTTGTTCATGCTTCGCATACCCTTTCACCGTCTCGACCAAGTTCGGAATCAAGTCGTAACGGCGTTTCAGCTGAACGTCGATCTGCGCCCACGACTCGTCGACCCAGTTTCGATATTTGACAAGTCCGTTGTACATCGAAAAATAGATGACCGCCAAGACGACGATGATACCAATTGCGATAATCCAACCCATTTCAACACCTCATTTCATGATTTACTTCTGTATTAATTCCCTTTCGTCGTATACCATAAGCATAACTTAGAGAATATGTAGAAAATGGTTCATATCTACTGTGGGTTCCCTCACGAATTCATGCAAAGGAGTGTCACAATGTCCGTTCCTACCATCGTTGTTGCCGTGAAAGCGGTAATTGTGCAAGACGACCACCTCCTCATCATCAAACGGGCAGCCGATGACGAGGTCAATCCCGGCACATGGGAGCTCGTCGGCGGTAAACTTGACTTTGGCGAGACGCTCGAACATGCCCTTGAACGGGAAGTATTCGAAGAGTCCGGTTTGCGTGTCGCGGTCCAACAATTGTTGTACGCTACGACGTTTTTGACCGACCCGAATCGCCAAGTCGTCATCATGACGTACTTGGCTCACCCGATCGTGACAACCGTAACCCTCTCCGAGGAACATAGTGACGCCAGATGGGTAACGGCTGACGAAGCACAAAAGTTATTACATCGTCCAATTCTTGACGATCTGGATTCACATGACGTATGGGCCTTGCTTCAACCAAAAATGATCAACTGACAGGAGTGCAAATCATGCTTGTGACTGACCTCGATTCAAGATTGACGGATCTGTACGACGAAATGGTGACGCTTCGACGTCATTTTCACCAATATCCCGAACTGTCGTTTGAAGAACAGGAGACACCAAAAACGATTGCCGCTTATTTGCGCAAGCTCGGCCTCGAAGTCCGCGAAGGCGTCGGCGGCAACGGTGTCGTTGGACGCATTCGAGGCGGTAACGGACCAACCATCGCCTTCCGGGCCGACTTTGACGCTTTGCCGATCCAAGACTTGAAAGACGTGTCGTACCGCTCCAAAGTGAACGGTTCGATGCATGCGTGCGGCCATGACGCCCATACGGCGACACTGCTCGTGCTCGCCAAAGCTTTGAGTGAGACCGACCTGCCGGGAGACGTCGTTCTCATCCATCAGTTTGCGGAAGAACTCGCGCCCGGAGGAGCCGAACCGATGATCGAAGACGGCTGCTTGGACGGTGTCGACTACATCTTCGGCGCTCACATCTGGACGCCGCTCCCGTATGGCACGATCGGGGTAAAAGCAGGTCCGATCATGGCCGCAGCCGACCGCTTCGAGCTGACGATCAAAGGGAAAGGTGGCCACGGCGCGATTCCGCAACATACGGTCGATGCCGTCATGGTCGGGGCGAACGTCGTCGGTCAGTTGCAACAAGTCATCAGCCGTCGCATCGACCCGCTCGAGCCGGCCGTCTTAAGCGTCGGTACGTTCATCGCGGGGCAGGCGTTTAACGTCATCGCCGATGAAGCGAAGCTATCCGGGACGGTCCGAACGTTTACGCTAGAAACGCAAGAACGAATCATCTCAGAGATGGAACGCGCCATCTCCCACGTCTGCGCGGCGAGCGAGGCGACGTATGAGCTCGAATATATCCGCGGCTATCCTCCCGTCATCAATCATTACGCCGAGACAGAACATGTTCGCCAAAGTGCAGCTCGCGTCGTCGGTGAAGCCGGCGTCATCGAGATGTCTCCGCTCATGGTCGGAGAAGATTTCGCCTACTACATGCAACATGTTCCCGGCAGCTTCTTTTTCGCCGGGGCCGGCAATCCTGAAGTCGGCGCCGTCTTCCCTCACCACCATCCTCGCTTTGATGTGGACGAACGGGCCATGCTAAACACCGCCCGCGTCCTCATGCGCGCGGCGTTCGAAACATGGAACACACACAAAAACGAAGACTGACGCCCTAAGGCATCAGTCTTCGTTTGGCGTTTCTGATAACATCGACACGAGAACTTGGTCGACACGTTTCCCGTCCATATCGACGACTTCGAAACGTAACCCGTACGCCTCGACGATGTCTCCGCGTTTCGGGAAGTCACCGAGCGAGTAAATGACGAGCCCTGCTAGCGTGTGGTACAAATTACGGCCCTCATCGAAACGGTTATCTCGAATCCCGAACGTCCGTTTTAAATCTTCAATCCCGAGCAAGCCATCCGCCAAGTACGTCCCGTCCGCGCGGCGGACCACTTCCGGCGTCTCTTCTTCAATCATCACTTCTCCGACAATCTCTTCTAGTATGTCGAACAACGTGACCATACCGAGGAAGCCACCGTATTCATCGAGCACGAACGCGATCTCAACGCCGTTCTTTTGCATCATCTGCAGCACTTGGCTGGCCTCGCGTTGCTTTGGCACGATGAGCGGCTGCTTGATGCGTTTTAAAATTTGTGACGGCTCACGCAACGTCGCGAGCGTTAAAATATCACGGACATCGATGTAGCCGACGAACTCGTCGAGCGAATCGCGTCCGACTGGAAGTTTGTTGTGTTTACTCTCATAAATCGATTTTTTAATATCGTCCATGTCATCCTCGAGGTCGACCCATTCGAGCATCGTCCGCGGCTGCATCAGTTCATAGATCAACTGGTCGTGGAAAGCGAAGACGCGCTCGACTTGTTGCACTTCTTCATGGGCGAACGCCCCTTGCTGCGCCCCTTCGAACAACAACTGTTTAATTTCGAGCTCGGTCTCCCCACTCGACTGTTCTGCTTTCAAGCCAAGCAATTTGAACAAGAACAGTGTCGATTTCGATAAGATCCAAATGAACGGTCGCATGACTTTGCTGAACAAATCAAGCGCCGGAATGATTGACATCGTCACCTGTTCAGGTGACACGAGCGCAATCCGTTTCGGGACAAGTTCTCCGATGATGAGCGACAAATACGTGATAATCGTGACGACGACCACATAGCCGACCGTCGGTGCGTACTGCGCGCTCATTCCGAGCTGTGCAAATAGTTCAGCGAGCGGTGTTGAAAAACGCGCGCCCCCGTAAGCCCCGTTGATGATTCCGATCAATGTGATCCCGACTTGGACGGTCGACAACAGGTCTGTCGGGTCTTTTGAATGTTTGAGCGCAATCTTGGCGCTGCGTTTACCTCGATTCGCCTCAACTTCAAGTTTTGCCGGTTTCGACGAGATGAGCGCGATTTCTGTCATCGCGAACACCCCGTTCAACACGATCAAAAATATGACGATCATTAAATCAATTACTATGGAAGAATCCACTTGTTTCATCACCTCTACGTATATTTCGTACGACTCCATCTCATCATATCAGAGATTCATTATCCACCTGTACCCGTTTTGCTCACAAAAAAAGCCACTTCATTGCGAAGTAGCCTGTTCCGTCGCTTGACGATCGATTGCTGCCGCCTGAGCTTGTTTGAATACAATCACCCCTAGTAGCAAGATCATCAACCCGATGATTTGGCCTGGTGACAGTGATAACCGCGGCATTCCGAACGCTCCGAAGAGGTCGACACCGAGTGCCCAAATCAACTGGGAGACGAGGATGATCGAGACGGATAATGTCGGGCCGAGCAGTTGGATGCTGCGCATCACACAAAATACAACACCGACACCGAGCAAACCACCGAGCGCATAAATCGGTGAAATGTCGAACACGCCGCGGATGTTCCCACCGAAGAGTACGAGCGGGACAAGCGAGCCGACGAACCCGACGATAAAGACGAGCACGGTCGTTGCCCAAGCTCCTAAATACACGTTCATTTTGGCATTGACCGCCGCTTGTACACTGATGAACGCGCCGGCCACCGCTGAACAAATAATTCCTACTAACATGAACTGCCTCCTTATTCATACACCATGCCATTGGCACGTTCGTTTAATCGTTTCGCGTCGAGAATCTTCACTTTCGTCCGACTCCGTTCGACGAGTCCCTCGTCCGCGAACGCCTGCAGCGTCCGATTCAAGTGGCGATAGCTCGTCCCGAGCCATTCGGCGACTTCTTTCCGTTTCAACTGACTCATCTCTTGTTGGAACAACTCATTTCCTGACGCACTGAGTGAGACGAGATAGCCTGCTAACCGCTCTTCAAGCGTCGACATCAGATGATTCGAGGAGGCGTTCGCCTCAATAAATAACTTTTCCGACACTCCACGGAGCAGGTGTTCCGTGAACTCGATCGTCCGGTTATGCGCCCGCAGCGCTTCAAACGGGATGCGCAGACACGTGACCGCCCCGACCGCTTCGACCGTATGCAGGACGTCCCGGCCGCTGGCGTACTCAATATCGCCAATCAAAGACGGCGCCGTCTTCAACCGCAAGAGTCTCAGTTTCCCTTCCTCGCTCAACGTATAAATTTTGACGCGTCCCTCTAAAACGACGAACAACGACTCAATCGTTTGATCGTTCGCACACAACATCGCACCGGTTGGAAATGTCACGATCGACGACGCCGCGAGTGTCTCCGTCGAAAAAAGATGGTGCCAGTTAAGGCGTGTTAACGCAGCTTCAACCCCCATGTCACCCCTCCTCACGTGAATGTATAAATCCCGATACCGACAACCATCAAGGCGAGTCCCATGATTTGACCTTGATTGACAGGCTTCTTCTTCACCCCGAACCAACCGTTCAAATCGATAAGGAACGCCCCGATCAATTGGGCGACGAGCAACACGCAGATTGCCCACGTCACACCGAGTTGCTGGATGGCCGTCAGCTCTCCGAAGACGACGAAGACGCCAAACAACCCGCCTAAACTGTAATACCATGGCACACGCCGGAACGCCGTCATGTCTGCATCACGTTTGAACGCATAAATGCCCAAAGCGAGGATGAGTCCGACAAAGTGGACGATCGTGACGGACAACCAGGCCCCGACCGCGTAACCGAGCTTGGCGTTAAAGATGCCTTGTAGCGCGATGAACGTGCCTGAGAGTACTGCAAAAATGATTCCCATACTTACCTCCTATTCTCCTCGTCTGACTGTACGCGAGAATAAGATGCTTGAAAAGGACATATGTCCAAAAAAAAGAACAACCTAGGTCAAGCCCTTGGTTGTTCGCATCATCATCCTAAAATTTTCACGATTTCTTCCGCGACTTGCTCAGAAGACTGCGGGTTTTGTCCCGTGACAAGGCGATCATCGACGGCGACGTTGACAGCCCAATTGTCGGCTTTGTCAAAATCTCCGCCCTTCTCACGAAGTGCCGTCTCTAACAAGAACGGTACAGCTGAATCGAGTTGCATCTCGACTTCTTCAGCATCCGTGAATCCAGTCACGCGCTTACCTTTTACGAGTGGTTCGCCGTTGCTCAACTTGACGTTGACAAGGCCGATCGGGCCGTGACAGACAGCTGCAACGATATTGCCGCTCTCGTATACGTCTCGAACGACACGCTGTAACGTCTCGCTTCCTGGGAAGTCGACGACTGTCCCGTGTCCACCTGGAAGGAAGACAGCATCATATGTTTCATCCGCTACTTGATCAAGGCGGACCGTATCTTTCAACAAGGTTTTCGTATTTAAGATTTCTTCCGGTAATCCGTCTTCTAGGCTGTTCGCATCGATTGGCACGTCTCCACCTTCGATACTAGCAATCGTTACTTTGTAGCCTTGTTTCTCGAACAAAAGGTACGGTTCAGCGAACTCCCCGAGCCATAACCCTGTTTCGTGGCCGTTCTCTAATTTATTGGCAGATGTCGTGACGATCAGTACGTGTTTAGACATGTGATTTCCTCCTTCTGAAATAAGCATACGAATTAAATGTTCCCGTTGTGGTTCGATTCAAACCATCGAACGCTCGACACGACGAGACGTCACTCTTTTTTTGACCTGGTCATTTTTTTGAAACAGGAGCGGCGCCTGAACTCGTTATACTCGGATTATCAGTCATCAGGAGGGAACCATCGTGACCAAATCGATACTTGAATGGGGATTTCTCGCTGTCGCCGCTTTGATTGTCGTCCTTGTAGTACTCGGTGGAATGTGGACGAACATGTGACCTCGCTTCGCTGAGCTGTCACATGATTGTTCGTTTGAAACACGCCTTAAATCGGGAACAGACCAATGTTGTCCTATCGCCACATTCATTTGAGAAAGGATGTTGAATATGTCAGAACGCGTTTTCATCAGTCCCGCAAAGTATGTGCAAGACAAGAATACGATTGACCGGATCGGAGAGTATGTCGGGCATTTCGGTTCACAGGCACTTCTCATCGCTGACGATATCGTCTGGAGCTTGATCGGGGAACGGGTGACCGCCTCGTTGACGTCGAGCGGTGTGAACGCCGAGAAAGCCGACTTTGTCGGGGAGGCGTCACGTCACGAGATCGAACGGATCGCCAAGGCGGCAGAAGCGAACGAGACGGCGTTCGTCATCGGCATGGGCGGCGGGAAAACGCTCGACACGGCCAAAGCCGTCGCCGATGCGCTTAATGCCCGCATCGTCATCGTGCCGACCATCGCCTCGACTGACGCCCCGACGAGTGCCCTCTCGGTCATCTATACGGATGAAGGTAATTTTGAGAGTTACCGGTTTTATAAGAAGAATCCCGATTTGGTCCTCGTTGACACGAAACTGATTGCCGAAGCCCCGGCCCGCTTCCTCGCCTCAGGGATCGCCGACGCGCTCGCGACGTGGGTCGAGGTCCGGAGCGTCCTCTCGTTCGGGGGCAAGACAATGGCAGGCGGCGTCCCGACGATCGCCGCCGAAGCGATCGCCAAACGCTGTGAAGAAGTCTTGTTCGATTATGGGATTCCGGCTTATGAATCGGTAAAAGCAAAAGTTGTCACGCCAGCGCTTGAAGATGTCGTGGAAGCGAACACGCTATTGAGCGGTCTAGGTTTCGAGAGCGGTGGATTGGCGGCAGCCCACGCCATCCATAATGGCTTCACCGCCTTAGACGGGGAGATCCATCATTTGACGCACGGTGAGAAAGTCGCGTTCGGGACACTCGTCCAGCTCGCGCTTGAAGGACGGACGCAAGCCGAGTTCGAACGGTACGTCGCCCTTTACATGGCGCTTAATTTGCCGGTCACGCTCGAAGACGTGAAACTGAAAGACGCGTCACGAGAAGATATCTTGAAAGTCGGTCAAGCAGCGACCGCTGAAGGGGAAACGATTCATAGCGGTTTCGACGTGTCGCCTGAAGATGTGGCCGACGCCATCATCGCCGCCGACCGTTACGCCCGCCTCTACCAAAGCAAACTAACCTAAAAAGACGAGGAACGGCTACTTGAGCCGTTCCTCGTCTTTAGTTGAAGTTACGAATGAGACGACGATGCCGAGCGCCATACAGCTGACCGTCAGCACGAAAAACGTCAGTTGATTCGCGTAAATAATGTTCGTGAACTGGTTCCAACCCGACGCGTACGCCGCATTTTCAGAAGCTCGTATCCCGTCCCGCAACGAACTTGCCTGCCCGAGGTTCACGTATAGACCGATTCCCGCCATCAATACGCTCCCGGCGAAAAGACCGACCCGCGCGAGACCATTCACCGACGCGACCGTTCTCCTGGCGAGCCGAATCGTGATCCAAATAAACAACAAGACGAACGGCCAGCCGACCAATAAGACGAGCACGTACGGGTTTCCTTCGCCCGCTGGCTCCGTATAGGCGGCCGTCATCGTCTCACCGAGCTTGAATAACATAAATGTGATGAGCGTGATGATGAACCACGCCTTGATCAACTTCTCCATGACAACACCTCGTCCCCAGTATACCAAAAACACCATGCGCTTTCGCACACGGTGTCAAGTCACTCTTTCGGACGAACGGCGTAGTAGATCAAAATGACGAGCCACGTCCAAACCCCGGTAAAGATTCCGAGGATCGCGATGATGAAAAAACCGAGCGGGATCATCGACTTCGTCCGGTTATAGTCTTTCCACATATTCGATAACCCTTTGATATTGAAATACAAAAAGGCAAAGAATAGGACGAGCAATAACAACGGTAAGCCAAAAATAAGTTCCATATGCGTCCACTCCTCTCTTCTGTTGCACAGTGCTTGTCTATACAACCAGTTTACTTCGTTTAAGCCCCCGGCACATCGGGCTGGGGCAGTACATCTATCGGGTCACGAGACGGAGACTGTCGTTTGAGTATTCCCTAATCACTCGTCTTTTCATCATTTCAAAAAAAGGGAAAGGAAAACTATCCATGCATAAGGGGGTCGTCCTAATGAAACTCATCCGCCTGCTGCTCATCCTCGTACTCGTCTTCACCGCCTCGTCTACTTATGCCGCCACACCGTCACCTCAGCCCGGCTACACGATCAAGACGACGAAACTATACTGGCGGGCCATGCAATCGTCACCGGTCGCCAAGACACTCCTCACCAACACACCCGTCCGTTACACAACGTACAATCGAAGCTGGTCGAACGTCTACATCGGGAGCACCCGTTACTTCACACCATCGAGCAATCTAAAGGCCGGTATCCCGAAACTCACGTCAACGGAGCGATTGCGGCTCGTCAACAAGCAACACGGTTTGTCCGCGTCCTATCGGTCCCGTCAACTCGTCACGCTCACCATCCCGACCGTCTATGCGAAAGGAAGCGAACGGACGCTCATGGCTGCCGAGGCGGCGCACGCGCTCGCTCGTCTCTACTATGACGGCCGAAAACAAGGACACACGCTTTACGCATTGAGCGCGTACCGGTCCTACGCCACGCAAAAATCACTCTACAATTATTGGGTCAACGCTCGCGGCACGGCCTATGCCTCGATGTATGTCGCCCGTCCCGGCCATAGTGAGCACCAGACCGGACTTGCCGTCGATATGACGAGCGAGCAGATGCGGATGGGACTATACGCCTCGTTCGATCAGACACCTGAAGGGAAATGGATGATTCAAAACGCGCACCACTACGGCTACATCGTTCGCTATCCAAAAGGCAAAGAAAAGATCACCGGCTACAACTATGAGCCGTGGCATCTTCGCTACGTCGGTGTGAAGGAAGCGACGACGATGAAACAAAACAACTGGACGTTCGAGGAGTGGTGGAGCAAACGCTAAGTCCGAGCATCTAGCCATAGGGAAGCGAGGTGCCCCATGTATACTAGACATGTACGAATTTGCAGAGGAGGACATCTCGATGTGGATTGTAATGAACAAACTAGATGTTGAAAAAGGGAAAGTCGATGCGGTTAAAGCCCGGTTCCAGACGACAAAAGGAATCGAGTTGATGGACGGATTTATCCGCATGCAAGTGTTGACCGATACGTCTGACGAAACGAAAGATCAAGTCGTGATCATGACGACATGGCGCGACGCTGCGAGCTTTGAAAATTGGCGCGACAGCGGTGCCTATAAACACGCCCATAAAAAACGGGATGACGGCACGTCTGAAGTGAAGCCCGTCGTCCTTGGAAATACCGTCACCCAATACGAGGTCGCGATCGAGCACATGGCCTCAACCAATCACGTATAAAATATCTTGCGGTCGGATGATACCGAGAAGCGGTTCACGCTCTTCCCCGGTCTCGGTGATCAAGAGCGCGTCGAGGCGCACACCGTCTTTCATGTTGATGAAATGTTGATGCGCCTCAATGACGGACGTCTCCTTCGCAACGAAACGGTAACGGCGAAGGTGCGGATCGTAATGAAGTACGTCTTTAACTTGAACGCCTTCGAGTGACACGTGCGGGCCGTCGATTGTCTCGGCGAGCCAGCTGGTCACTCCTTTTTTTGTCAATAACCCGCGCCACGAGCCGTCAGTGTTATAGACCGGGAACTGGGAATAGTTTTTATCTCGAATCTCACCGAGCACCTTGACTAACGCGTCATCGGCATTAAACGTCGTCACGAGTTTACGAAACAGCGGAATGACTTGACGCGGATGCAACAGCTCTCGTTCGACTTCGAGAATCAACTCGACGATCGAGTCGTGCGGTTCGGCGATAATGAAATCAGGCTCTCGTCGTTCGTGGACAATCGCATTGCGTAACTGACTCATTTGGTGCAAATCTTCTTTATACCGCTCGATGATCGGATTATGCTTGGCGAGACGGTTGACCATGTTGCTGAAGCTGAAATGTTGTCCGTCTCCCATCTCGCGGCTCAAATAATCTTCAATCCGGTGGTACGATGCGATAAATTCTTCGGCTCGACTCATATGTTCACTCCCCTTATCGCCTATCTATACCCTATTTTTGAATCGTTTGAGCAGGAAACCATTCCTTCGTATCGAATGAATGGACATCACCTATTTTTGAAAGGAGGAGAGCCGATGGCGACCCCGATCCAGCAAGCTACGCCCTTATCCAATCGAGACGCATTCCGCTCCGGGATGCGTGCCGGCATCCCGGTTGCGGTCGGTTATATTCCAATCGCGATCGCGTTTGGCCTCCTCGCCAAATCGTTCGATATGCCAAACGTCATCACGTTGGCCATGTCGTTATTCATCTTTGCCGGTGCGAGCCAATTTATCGGTATTCAATTGATCATGGCCGGCTCGATGTATTGGGAGATCGTCTTGACGACGTTCATTTTGAACTTGCGCCATTTCCTCATGTCGGCCTCGCTGTCGCAACGGATCGAGACAACCTCGAACCGTTTCCT
This sequence comes from Exiguobacterium sp. SH31, assembly GCF_001816105.1. Classification (NCBI taxonomy): domain Bacteria; kingdom Bacillati; phylum Bacillota; class Bacilli; order Caryophanales; genus Exiguobacterium; species Exiguobacterium sp. SH31. The sequence goes on along the minus strand of NZ_LYTG01000062.1, from coordinate 13,388 downwards.
GGCAGCCATCGCATTCGGAGTGACCGATGAAACGTTCAGTGTCGCCTCGACTCGAAACGAAGCGACACGTGGCCACTTTGTCCTCGGTTTGAACTTGATCGCCTTTTTCGCTTGGAACGTCGGGACATGGATCGGCGTATTTCTCGCCTTCGGTCTCCCCCAGTCGGTCCAGGCGAGCATGGGCATCGCCTTGTACGCCATGTTCATCGGATTGCTCGTCCCATCACTCACGCGAAAACCGGTCATCGTCGTCGCGGCGCTTGCCGTCGTGACCCAAGCCGTGCTCTATTGGGGTGTCGCCCCATTCATTCCGCTATCATCGGGTTTGAGTATCATCATCGCGACAATCGTCGCCGCCGGGGTCGGCGCCTTGCTTTATGAACAGGAGGGCGTAACATGATCAGTCTGTTCCTGCTCGTCCTCGCTATGGCGCTCGTCACGTACGTCCCGCGGCTCGTTCCGCTCCTTTGGCTGCGCGACTTGAAGTTACCGCCGCTCTTGAAGCGTTTCTTATTGTTCACGCCGTATGCCGTGCTCGCGAGCTTGATTTTTCCAGGCATTCTCTATTCGACGAGCGGCCTGTCGTCAGCTTTGGCCGGAGGCGTCTTCGCCACCATGCTCGCCTTACTGCGTGTCAATTTGATGCTCGTCGTGCTCGGCGGCATCCTTGGGGTGTACGTCGTCGAAACGTTCATCTGACAAACAGGTCTGTCTCCGCGGAGACAGACCTGTTTGTCATTTAGGCGGACAACGCCTCACGGCGCAACCGAACGAACACATCGACGAACGTCGCGTCCCATTGGGTACCGCGCCCGCTCTCTAAAATCGACAGCGCCTTCTCGACAGGCATCCCTTGCCGATACGGACGGTCTGACGTCATCGCGTCGTAGGCGTCAGCGATTGCCATGATACGGCCGAACAGCGGGATGGCTTCACCGGACAATCCGTCTGGATAGCCGTTCCCGTCGATTCGTTCATGGTGTGACCGTACGCCCGTCATGAGTGGCTGGAGTGAGACCGGCAACGTGATCTGATTCAAAATATGAATCCCGATTGTCGGATGCTCTTGAATTTGGGCGAACTCGTGGTCTGTCAGCTTTCCTTCTTTCAACAAAACGTCGTCACGAATCCCGATCTTTCCGATATCATGAAGCAGCGCCGATTTGCGGAGTAATTCGATTTGTGCCTGCGGCAAGCCTAACGCATATGCCAGTTCGACAGAGTAGGCGGCAACCCGTTCCGAATGGCCGGCCGTGTAGGAATCACGGGCGTCGAGTGTAGCCGCGAACAACACGAACAAGCTGTTCAGGAGTTGCTCGTTTTCTTCCTCACGTTCATTGACGTTCTTCACCATCTGATTGAACCCGTTCACCAGCTGCGAGAATTCATCAGCATACGGGTTGTCGATCGGTTTCAACTCACCGGCATCGAGCTGTTCGATCCCTTGTGTCAACGTGGCGAGCGGACGCTTAATGTTGTCGTATAGGAGCAGGCTGCTGAACGTCGCGACACCGACGATCACGACCAAGATCAACCCGGCCCAACGCCAATATGCGTCGACTTGATCGACAGTCGACAGTTGGACGCCCGAAGCGAGAATGAACAACATGACCGGAAACACCCCGATGACGAGCATACTGATCAAAAGCTTCGTCCGGACGCTAATTGACTGGTACGACGCCTGGAGCGGTGTATCGTACAGCTGCTCACTTTGCTCTTGTAAATGAAGCAACAACGGCTCGACCGATCGATACGTCAAAAAGAACTCGATGAGCGCATGTAAAATCGCAATCAATACCGCCCCAAAAGCCGCCATTCCAATCAAACGGTACGGCAAATTGATCCAGTTTTGTTGAATCGCCAACGCGGTCAAGCTCATCGCCGGCACTGAAAGGCCAAATAAATGCGGTCCTAGTATACGCTTCACCGTCAACGTCGGAAAGTGACTCGTCTGATCGAACGCCTGTTGAAGCGCTTCGTAACTAGGCGTCTCACTTCGAAAGACGCTCTGAATCGGCCGAATGTGACGCCGATACATGACTAGCTCCAAACTGATCATGACCACACCCGACACCGCCATGATCGCAAACAAAGACATCACTTCAGCACGGGATAGTTCGAGCGTTTGGAAGATGAACAGACCCCCGACTCCGAACACCGCGATCCCTGAACCGACGATGTAATTCATAATTAACGTATTTTGAAAGCGTTCAAACACTTTGATCCCTCCTATTCTTCACCGACTTCTCTCATTCTGTTTATCGACCAAAAATCACCCTTTTTCACAACATAAAAAACGAGCCTCTCACTAGAGAGACTCGCTCAATTCACTGATTATGGACGAAGTGGACCTTCGTTGTCGTCAAGTGAACGGTTATCTTGATCTGGCGTGACGTTTTCATGGAACGGGTTCGGTTCTGGACCGTCCACGTTCGTCACATCCGTTGTCCGACTCGTTTCACGTTTCAACTCTTGCTTCGTTTGATCCGATTCACGTTTCGATTGATCGATACCTTGTTTCGCCTGACGCTTCGCAGCTTCGGCTTCTTGATTCATTTGTACTTTCTCTTGTTCGAGACCTTCTTTCGATACTTCCGTCTCATCGATACTCTTCTCAGCTTTTTTCAAATAGCGAGCTGCTGTTTCACGTCCACCGAGACCGAAGGCAAGTCCGAACGCAAGGGCGACAGCACCGAGGATAAGCAGGAACGCCGTATTGACGATCATCGGCGCGATGCCGAGCTGACTGATTGCCATGAAGAAAGCGATCCCGAGAATCGCATACTTAGCGACGTGGCGTAGTACGCTCGGTTGACCTGACGCATCGACGAGCACGCTGCCGACGAGACGCTCTGCCATATTGGCGAGCCAGAAACCGACCGCCAAGACGATGATGGCTGCAATGACCATCGGCAAGTAAGCAAAGATTGCAGTCGCGAGCGAGGCCATGAAGTCGAGGTTAGCGACTTGTAGGGCTTCCGACACGAACAACAAGATGATGATGATTTGAACGATCGTACCGATTACTTGAGCAATCGACGTCGATGATGTCGAACGTCCACCGAGACCCATCTTGCTTGCGAGCGAGTTGACGCCCAAATTCTCAAGAAGGGATACGACCACCCCTTTGAGCCATTTGGCAACGAACACACCAGCGAGAATCAAGACGATCGCGACGATGATGTTCGGGATCATGGCCAAGACGTTGTTCAACATGGAGATGGCAGGGTCTGAGATACCTCGAATGTCGAGTGCCTCAAGTGCTGAAATCGTGACTGGGATCATGATCAAGATGAAGACGACCGTACCGACCGCTTTCGCAAGGCTTGATCCTTTCACGTAATCTGCCAAGTGAAGTTTCTCGGCAAACTTGTTGAGTCCTGCCGCTTCCAAGAACTTCGTCAAAATATCGCGGACAATTTTCGCGACGATATAGCCGATCGCAAAGATGAGTGCTGCTGCGACGAGTTTCGGAATGAAGGCGAGGAAACTGTTCAACAAGTCTTCAAACGGTCCACTGATGCCTCGAAGACCTAGCGCGTCAAGAACGGCAGGAAGTGCTAGCAACAGCACCAAGTAGAAGACGATGTTCGCGACCGTGTCGACCCATTTCGTCTGATTGACACTTGTCGACTCCTGACCTGTCTTCTCCATCAACTTGCTCAAGTTGAGGCGATGACCAGCCATTTGAATCGCTTTTTTCAAGAGCGTCGCGATGATCCAGGCGACGAGTAGAATGAGACCTGCTTTGACGACTCCGGTAATTAAACCTGAGAAGCCTTCATAGATTTGGCTAAACGGCTGCGTGATAGCTGGCACGTTCATAAATTCGAAGATGATTAAGAATGCGAGAAGCAATACTCCAAAGAAGACGACTTTCGCGATGATCCGTTCAGGTGTCCACCGCTTTTCTTCTCTTCCGGGTTTACCCGGCTCCCCTTCTTGCTTGACACCAACACGATCGTCGAGGCGTGCTTTACGCAGCGCTTTACGCGTCACGTTTTCCAGAACTTTCGCCACAGTAAAACCGACGACAAGGACAAGCAGTGCAAGCAAGAGCTCTGGCAACCAAGACATGAACGTGTTGAAATTATACGTTGTATCGTTCATCCGACATCTTCCTCCAATCTCTTTTTAAAATGATTATTATTTCATACGACTCTCTGTATAAATACCAACATTTTCATATGCCTAAACATAGACAATTCGCATCCCGGAATAAATATTAACTGGGAAAATTATTTTCTAGGAAAATTTTACCTCAATAAACAAGGCGTGTCTTTCTAGTTCAAATATGATACGAATTAAGAAGAGTCTTTTTAAGGAGGAGTCAAGATGAACATCGCTCTGATTGCCCATGATAAGAAAAAAGATGATTTAATCGTACTCGTCAAAGCCTATTCTCACATATTAGAGAAACACCATTTGTTTGCGACGGGGACGACCGGAAAACGTGTCGCCGAAGCGACGGGACTTCCGGTCCATTGCTTTAAGTCGGGACCGCTCGGTGGTGACCAAGAAATCGGCGCCTCGGTCGCCCGTGGAGAGATGGATATGATCATCTTCTTCCGCGACCCGTTGACCGCACAACCCCACGAGCCGGACGTGAGTGCATTGATGCGCCTCTGTGACGTCTACTCGATCCCGCTCGCCACAAACATGGGCGGAAGTGAAATCTTGATTCGCAGCATCGAACAAGGCGACTTTGAATCGCTCAAACTTTCCCATAACGACGAACCGCCTGTATGACTATTTTATATAGAAGAGAGGAATTGTCCTGAACCCACATGTATCGAACGATCCGACCGTACAGCAATTTTACGAACAAGTGCGAACACATCTGTCTGAACTGTTAGACGACAACTCAACAGCGGAGCGCTTGCTCAACAGCTTGGCCGGGTATATTCAACAAGCTGAAAGAAGCGGTCAATCCCTAGAAGGCCTGACGAGTCAAGACCCACGCGCCTATGCGATGTTCTTGATCGAAAAACCAAAAACGAACGACGAGTATCGTCGCCGTTACCGCTCCATCATCGAGCAGTCGGGCGAACTTAAAATGCATGAGAAGGTGCAGGCGAACCGTGAGTTCGACTGGGCCGTCGAGCGGTTGAACGAGACGCAGCTCGAACTTCAAGACATCGAAAAGCGTGACGTCTCGTTTCTCGCCTACACAAAAATTGAGGCGATCAAATCGTCTCGCCGCATTTGGAACCAGTTCGGCTGGCTGCTCGGCATGGTGCTCGCGTTCGCTTACGCCAACCTGTTGCTCGTCATGGACGACTTGTTCAGTCTGCGGCTGTTCAGAGCACCGATGGCTTCGTATCCGCTCGATTACTTCGCCTTCGTGTTGCCAGTCTTACTGACCGGTGCCGTCTTCGGTTTACTGACGCGCTTCCGTCACCACTTTCAGACAATTGGACGCCGCATCTTGTTCGCACTGCTCATCATTCTCGTGTATGTCGGCTTCGTGATCCTGATCCAACCGCTCCTGTTCACACTCGGATGGTCGTTTTTAATTCAATTGACGCCGATCTACGCGTTAGTGTTGTTAGCAATCAGCGGCTTCATGGCGCTGTGGACACTCGCCGAGTTTGTCTGGAAGAGCACGCGTTGCCATCTCGGGAACGATACGATGACCATTTACTATTAATGACGCCAGTCTCAGATGAGATGGCGTTTTTTGTTTGAACATTCGTCAGAACGGAAATTACTATTACCGTGACGTCAATTTAATCGTAAGACGAGATGATAAAGGGGGCAGACCATGTCAGACCGTAAAATGATCGGGTTATTTCATAGCGAGCAAGAAGTGATGGACAAAGTGGACGAACTCAAAAAAGCCGGGGAAGCGGAGAAGAATATGCACGTCGTAGCCAAGCGGGACGGGGAAATTTCCGCATTGCGCTATCACACCGATGTGAACGCTGAGTCCGGGATTCGTGATGTCAATTGGCTAGACCGCGTCAAAGCATTCCTTCACGGCAGCGACCGGATTCGCGATGAGCTGCGTAATATGGGTCTTAGCGATGCCGAGGCCGAGGAATATTATGCAGCCATCGACGACGGCAAACTGTTGCTTTACGTCGATAAACATTCGTACGAGCGCTATCCGAATATGTATAAAAAAGACAGCGAGCTCGACCACGATAAAGGTGAAAAGGCAGACGGCATCGCATTCGACGCCAAACCGTTCAATGATCATGATGAAGAACCAAGCGGTACGAAAGAAGATTCGATTGTACGAGGACATTCCGGCTTAGAAGACCATCGCCGATTATAAGGAGGAGACAACCATGAGTGAGAAACGATTTATTAGCATGTACGACACGCAAGAATCAGCTCTAGGAAAGATTGAGGAGCTACGCGCTAAAGGATACAAAGACTCAGACATTTACGTCGTCGCCAAACATGAGGACAGCGTCTCGATTTTGCGCCGTAAAACGGACGTGCACACCGAGGCCTCGCACGATACGGGTTGGTTCGACAAAGTCCGGTCGTTCTTGAGCGGTCATGAAGACGTTCACGCCGGGCTCCGCAACATGGGGTTGAGCGAAGAAGAAGTGAATCGCCATTACAGTGACGTCGAGGCGGGCAAGATTTTGATCTATGTCGATGAAGACTATGAACGCCGTCACAATGAAGGTTTGACGATCGATTCGACGCCTTATAACGAGTCGAAACACGATACGAGCCATCAAGGACATCATACTGCTGACGGTTTGGAAGTCGATTCGAAGCCGTTCAACGAATCAAACGACAAGTCGACTACGCGAGAGCATCGCAATGACGACGGCCTAGAGATCGACTCAAAACCGTTCAACGAATCCTCATCAGACAATCCGAATCGAGCCGTCGATCCAGAGCAAGACACACTGGACGAAAAGGCCAAACTGAACGATAAAGAAGCGAAGCTTCGTGGTCTCGATGACCGTGCTCTACGCAACGATGTTGAAGATCCAGACAACATTCGCCGCTTTTAATGGACAGAAAAGAGGAACCTGACGGCGTCAGGTTCCTCTTTTTTACGTCAATCGATTTTTTGGTTCTTTCCCTTCGAGTACGTTAACGATGGCATCCCGGTTGAGCGCCATCATCGAGAGGCGTGTCTTGATCGTTGCGCTGCCGATATGCGGCAACGTCGTAACGTTCGGAAGCGTCAAGAGCGGATTGTCCATCGTCACCGGCTCTTTCGCGAACACGTCGAGCCCCGCCGCCCAAATTTGCTTGGCTTTCAACGCCTCGTAGAGTGCCGACTCATCAATGATCTCGCCGCGGGCGACATTGATGAAGACGGCCGTGTCTTTCATTTTGGCAAACTGGTCGGCGCCAATCATGCCACGCGTCTGTTCGGTGAGCGGTGCGAGCACGACGACGAAATCCGACTGCTCGAGCAAGTCATCGAGTTCGGCGTAGACGAATCCGTACATCGACTCCGATTCATGACGACGCGTCCGATTATGGTACAAGACGTCCATGTCAAAGCCGCGGGCCCGGCGTGCGACCGCCTCGCCGATGCGTCCCATCCCGATAATCCCGAGCTTCGCCTGATGCAGGTCCATCCCGACGTAGCCCATCGGTGTCCACGATTTCCATTCCCCCGCCCGCAAATCACGTTCTGCCTCTCCGAGCCGGCGCCCGGTCATCATCATGAGTCCGAACGCGAGGTCCGCTGTCGTCTCGGTCAAGACGTCCGGTGTGTTCGTCACGACGATACCGTGCTGTTTTGCCGCTTCGATGTCGATGTTGTTATAACCGACGGCCAAGTTCGAGATGACTTCGAGGTCAGGCGCCTGTTCGATCAACTCGCGGTCGATCGTGTCGCTGAGCATCGTCCATAGCGCATGAGCCGATGCTGCTTCTTTCAACAAGACGTCACGCGGTACGCTCACCGCCTCTTCGTCCCACATGCGGACGTCATACTTATCTCGCAGCGGCGCCACTGCTTCTTCTGGCAGACATCGTGTGATGTAAATTCGTTTCTTCATATCCATTCCCCCTGTTCTTTCTCATCGTAACAAACTTCGAATCAAGATTTGTCTTTAGACATCGGATTCTCTTTTATGAACTGATCGAACAATGAACTAAAGTCACTGTTGAGCAGTTGCTCGATCGTCTTCGAGGAGTCCATCGCATTGCGATACGCGACTTCATTGATGGCAAGTCCGATAGCCCAGGTGATCCCGGATGCCACTGTCGCATTGATCACACTCGCCGCCGCGTTCGCACCTGGGAAGAACTTCATGACGTTCAACAACAGCGTCTTCGAAAGCGTCCGTCCGATTTGCGGGATGATCGTGCTACCAATCAACGTTTTCAACATGTCATCGCTCGCTTTGACGCCCCAATAACGGAACAAGTGGACGCTCATCGTCACTTGGATCGGTGTCAACGCGATCGCATCCGCGAACGGGAGTGGCACGGCAGCAGCCGTCCCAGCACTCGCGACATAGCCCGAGATGATCCGGTTCGCCTTCTTGCGTTTCAGCTTGAGCATCGCTTCGCTCTCCGCATGAATCTCCATGAGCAATCCTTCTTGAAGTGACTGGTCGAGCTGGTCGACCGACCATGTGACGAGACGTTCCCAGTCAAGGTGGTCCCGAAGTTCAGCATCGTTCAATAACTCACCGGCGACACTCACCTGAAAAATTGCGTCTTCCGGTACGACTCCAGCTAATTCGTTTCGCAGCGCCGTCAATTCATCCATGTCGACTTGATCGATTTGCGTCAATAAGACTGCGACAGAAGTGACGTCGTTCAACTGTTTGATCAGCGTCCGATCGAGCGGTGTGACCCGTTTCATCGAGGCGTTGATAGCGTACCAGACGAGGTGCATCTGCTCGGCCGCAGGTTTTGTCTGCGCCCGTTCGACGAAGCCGATGACTTCATCGGCATAAGCCTGTTGACGCTCACTTCCGATCTCGTACCCTTCGCTATCGTAGAGGACGATCGCGATGTCATCACTCATGAACTGGTGGATTCCACGCGTCACCGGCTCGCCGGCCGCCACTTTCGTCAAATCACGACCGAACACATGGTTGACGACCGAGCTCTTCCCAGAACCGGTCGCACCGGCGATTAAAATGTTCGGCTTCTTGACTTCGCCTCGCAGACGACCCAACTCTTCTTTCAAATCGTACGTATCTAAATTAAATGGCGCTTTTTTCTCCATATGACTTCCTCCTCATTGATTGAGCGTACGCCCAAGTTGCTTCATCTCGTTCTCGAATCCACGTTGCACGTCCTGAACAATCGCTTCCCTGACCGTCTCATACTGTTGGTCGATGGCTTTTTTGATGCCCCGCTCCGCTGTCCGGCGCTTGAACGCCCAGTAAATGAAATGAATACCCGGAATCATCCCGAGCACCATCTTTCGAATCGTCCGCTTAAATGAATAATCAAAGCCGAGTTCGACCCGGCGCGTCTTGAAACCGACGTCCGCTTGTTTGCCGACGAGCGGATAGCGCTCCATCAGTTGAATGTAATGACGGACCCCCTGCGCCATCGCTTCTTCTGTCGTGAGCGCGGCCTGTTCGAGCGTGCTCTCCAAATCTTTTTCGATTTGACGCGCTTTCCAGCTGATCATCGCTTGCGGGGTGATCATCCGAATTTTTTCAGCCGAACGGTAACTCCGGTCGCGCCACGCTTCGAGCTCGTCCAATAAATGCCGGGTCAAGTTGAGCGGTAATTTCCGCTCGACATCCTGCCAGAGGTTCGTTCGATTACGTTGCCAGACCCCTTCATAACCGAGCGTCGGTACGACTTGTCCGCTCAACAGCTTTTTCTCGACACTGTTCACCCGGATCATGGCGTCACGATTGATGCCAAGTTCTCGCATCAAGACGTCTTCCATCGCCTCGGCTTTCTCCACGTTCATCGCGCTGTCCGGATTATAGTTCGTCAAGATGATGGTGACGTTACTCTCTTTCGCGTAAAGCGGCTTCAAAATCGCCTCGAGCTCATACGTTTCGACACGCCCTGAGTTGATCGACAGCAAATAATAAATCGTGTGGAACCAGTCAGCGATGTCGAGTGCACCTTCCCGCTTATTGACGACGGCGATGACCGCTTCATGCCATTCTTCAGACCGGTCGGCTTCAAGCCCCCACGTATCAAAAAAGCGGAACAAGATCCCGCGCTCAAGATCGTAATACTCGTATTCGTGCAGACCTTCTGCCGTCACCGGGCTGCCCGCCCGCGACTCGGCCACGTCACGTCCGTAAATATAGTTCAAGAAGGCGCTCTTGCCGACGCCTGTTTTTCCCGCGATCAATATGTTCGAGACAAGCCCCGTGTTGTCCATTTGTTTCCCCCTGCAGTCGTTGTATAATACCATTATACTAAACGGCCGCTTTTGAAACGTCCGACGGAAGGATGAGACGCATGCTTCACCACGTAGAGCTCTATGTTTCTGACTTGAACAAAAGTTTAATCGCTTGGGATTGGCTCCTCACAGAGCTTGGGTATACGGTATACCAACAATGGGAACACGGAAAAAGTTATCGTCATGGTGAGACGTACCTCGTCTTCGTTCAAACCGAACCGGCATACCTCGAACCCTCGTACCATCGGAAGCGAACAGGACTGAACCACCTCGCCTTTCACGCTGAATCGGTGGAGCAACTCGAATCTTTTCGCAGCCGCTTGTCCCGTTACGGCTTCAACGAGCTGTACGCCGACCGTTTTCCGTATGCCGGCGGTCCGAACTACGTCGCGCTCTATTTCGAAGACCCGGATCGCATCAAAGTCGAACTCGTGGCGACGATGTGAACGGATACAAATCCCCTCACCGAAAGTTTGTGAAAACAATTGCAAACTTTTTTAAGACCTCCTAGACTTAAGTTGTCTAAAGGAGGTCTTATTCAAATGGAAAAACAAGTTATCGATTATATGGAAGAAGCCGCCCATAAAAAAGCGACGCTCCTTCATCACTCGTTCGGTCAATACGCACTTCGCTCGCTCGTCGCCGGTTTTTTGATCGGGATCGGCGTCGTCTTCGCTTTCACGGTCGGAAATATGTTCATCGATGTACCAGGGACGATGCTGTTTGCCGGCATGAGTTTCTCGGTCGCACTCGTCTTTATCGTCTGGATGGGCGGAGAGCTGTTTACGAGTAACACGATGTACTTGTATACCGGTGCGAAGCGTGGACGTGTCGCCTGGAGCGATCTCGTCAAAGTGTGGGGCATCAGCTGGATCGGCAACTTGGTCGGTGCGCTGTTGCTCACTATCCTTGTGATTGGCGCCCACAGCATGGGTGACATGAATAGTGACCACTTGCTAACAGTCGTAGCTGCCAAAAAAATGGGCGGTGACGCACTCGCCATTTTCTTAAAAGGAATTCTTTGTAACGTACTCGTCTGTATCGCCATCTTCATGCCGCTCAAGACGCAAAACGACGTCGCCAAAATCATGTTGACGATGCTACCGGTCGTCGTCTTTTTCGCCGCCGGTTTCGAGCACTCGATCGCCAACATGGGTATCTTCGGGCTCGCCCTCTATTATGTGCCGTCTGAAGCCATCAATATCGGGCTCGCACTCTATAATCTACTGTTTGCCACACTCGGCAATATTGTCGGGGGCGCCTTGTTCGTCGCCGGCACGTACCTCCATTTGAATGCAAAACCTGGGACGGCGAACGTGGAAACGCTCCGCCAGAACGCATAAAAAGACAGGGGCCCCGATGCAGGGCCCCTGTTGTTGCGTAAATGATTATTTTAACGAATCAGCAGCGGCGACTTGAACCGTACCTTCTGCGACTTCGTCCTCGTCAACGTCCCAACATTCCGTGTTCTCGATGCCGAGCTTACGGGCCGAGAAGCGTGGGTTGAGACCTTGGGCCCGCTGCTCTTCGTAGTCACGAAGTACTTTGAAGGCAACGCCGCCGAGGAGCGAGATGGCGACCAAGTTGATGAGTGTCATACCGGCCATGAACAAGTCGGCGAGGCTCCAAACGAAGCCAAGGCTCGCGACCGAACCGAGGAAGACAAAGCCCATCGTGAGAAGGCGGAAACCGAAGACAGCGCCTTTACTCTTCTTGATGAACTCGATATTCGTCTCGCCGTAGTAGTAGCTACCGACGATCGAGCTGAACGCGAACAAGAAGACACTGACTGCGATGAAGCCAGGTGCCCAAGCACCAATTTGTTCAGATAACGCGTTTTGAAGGAGTGCAATCCCTTCACCGTTACCAGCCGCATAGCTATCTGAGAGAAGGACGATGGCTGCTGTCGCCGTACAGACGATCAACGTATCCAAGAAGACACCGAGCGTCTGCATGAAACCTTGTTTCGCCGGGTGCGACACTTCTGCCGTCGCTGCTGCGTTCGGTGCCGAACCCATACCAGCTTCGTTCGAGAAGAGACCACGACGTACGCCCATCATGATGGCCGCACCGACCGATCCGCCGAACGCTTGCTCGATTCCGAACGCGCTCTTGAAGATCATGCCAATCACAGCAGGAATTTCCGCGATGTTAACAACAACGACGTAAAGGGCGATAGCCAAGTAAAGAACAGCCATGATTGGTACGACGATTGCCGAGAAGTTGGCGACACGTTGGACGCCACCGAAGATGACGAGTCCTGTCAAGACGACGAGGATAGCGCCACCGACTGCGGCTTCGAGACCGAACGCGTTATCAAACGCCGCTGCGATCGTGTTTGATTGTACCGAGTTGAAGATGAGACCGAACGTGAAGGCGATCAACACCGCGAAGATGATACCGAGGACTCGGTTGTTCAAACCTTTTTCAATGTAGTAAGCTGGACCGCCGCGGTATGCGACGTCGTCTTTTACTTTATACACTTGAGCGAGCGTACTCTCGATCATTGCGGTTGCGCCACCGACGAGGGCGACGATCCACATCCAGAAAACCGCTCCCGGTCCACCGAGTGTGATCGCGACCGTGACCCCGGCCAAGTTACCAGTTCCAATTCGTGTTGCCGCTCCGATGAAGAACGACTTCGCCGAGCTGATACTCTTACTGTCTGTGAGCTCTGATTTTTCTGTGACGACACGGAACATCTCTTTTAAATAGCGGAATTGCATAAACCTTGTCTTGACCGTAAAGTAAATCCCGGCCCCGATCAATCCGACGATAAGCACGTACGACCATAAAATGTTGTTTAAAAAGTCGACGCTTCCTTGTAACAAGTTTTGTACAGCTTCCATGAATAAGTTCCTCCCTGTTGTGGAAATCTAAGTTGAAGATTTTTTATGATGTCTTAGTTCTGAATTATACAAAGATTCTGACAATTAGCAACAATTTTTTTATAGGTTAGTTCACAAAAAATTCACATGATATGCGACAAAAAGCCCGAAAAACAGACATTTAAAGCGCTTACATACTATTTCGGAAGAATGAACAAATCATCATTTTTATTTTTTTA
>NZ_LYTG01000061.1:0-44618 GCF_001816105.1 Exiguobacterium sp. SH31 | reverse complement strand
CAGTCGCTCGCATGAGCAACTGCTTGATTTATACGCCGGTCCGTTTCTTCTGGTTGTTCGGCTTTTTCGTCAACTGGTTCGTCAACGGTTTTTGCTTCGTCCCACGAAGTCCTGTCGGCACTTTCGTTTCGTTCTGTTTCTTCTCGGCGAGTTTTTGCTTCATCGCCTCTTGGAAACTCAATTTCTTTTCACTCATATCATTCACCTCCAGCTTCGATCACTTTTACCCGACCGACCTGTCCATCGTTTAAGCGTACTTTAATGCCGTGCGGGTGACTTGGCGAGTTCGTCAAAATGTCTTTGACGACGCCTTTCGTCAACTTCCCGCTCCGCTGATCTTGTTTCAGGACGATCTGGACGTGGAGTCCTGGGCGAATGTCCGCGCGTTTCTTACCATCCATACCCGACACCCCTTTCCGTATAGTCAACCTCTATCATATGCTCTTTTCCCGCATTTGTCACAGTCTATTCAAACGGACCGAGCTGACCAAGCGTTTTCGTCAAATAACTTTGATCGGTCGCAAACGTCGTCTCGCCTTGTCCCCACGCGATTGAGACATCGACCCGTCCCCTGTTGAACGCAATCGTTAAAATCGTCCGGCCGCTCTCATTTTGAAGTTGGGCCTTACCACTCAATTGCTCATACGCTTCGGTAAGGTCTCGTCCAAACGAGACATAGTCAGCCGTCCGGATTATTTCTGCGTCGCGAGCGAGGACAAGTTTTAACGTCGTACGATTAGCCTCGGCAATGATGAACCGAACCGTGACGTCGTCGTTCCCGAGTTCGATCTGATGCATACTGATCCCCTCCTAAAAGACACCTCCCGAATGGAAGGTGTCTCATCATTATAAGCGATATAACCGGGCTTCAAACGGCTTCAGCATGAACGTGTCTTGCTCGATCGGTTCCGGATCCACCTCATTCGTCAAGACGAGTGTCGCCTCGTCAAGACCAGCGAGCGTCGTCTCGGCCGGATTCGCCGTCAAGTTAACGAGCACATAAAAGCATTGTTGCTCGAACTTGCGCTCATACGCGAATACTTGCAGATGTTCCGGCAAGAGATCGCGGTAACTTCCATACGTGAACGTCTCCTCGGCTCGGCGCAGTCGGATCATCGCCTTGTAGAACGACAGAATCGAGTTCACGTCTTTAGACTGTGCTTCCACGTTCAACGTCTCATACTCGGCATGGATCGGCATCCACGGGGTGGCTGACGAGAAGCCGCCGTGTGGCGAGGCGTCCCATTGCAATGGCGTCCGGACGTTGTCGCGCGACGTCCCCCACACGTGTTGCATCGAGTCGATTTCACTCATCCCGTTCGCGATCCGTTCGAAGTACTCGTTCTTTGTCGCGACGTCATCGTAGTCGTAGATCGATGGCAACGGCACGTTCTTCATACCGATTTCTTGCCCTTGATAGATGAACGGTGTCCCGTGCATGAAGAAGTACATCATTCCGAGCGCGGTCGCACTCTCGCGCCAATAGTGGTTCTCGTCCCCGACGAGCGAGACGGCACGCACCATATCATGGTTCTCGATATAGAGGGCGTTCCACCCTGTTTCAAGCAACCCTTGTTGCCATTTGTCAAAAATACGTTTCAGTTTGACGACGTCAAGCGGGGCGAGCCGGGACTTGCGCATAATATCGACGTGGTCAAAATGGAACGCCATGTTCATCGCCCCGTTTTCCGGTCCCATCCACAGGTCGGCTGCTTTCGGCTCGATTCCGTTCGTCTCCCCGACCGTCATGATATCGTACTTGGCGAACGTCTCGCGCTTCATCTCTTGGAGATAATCATGAATCCCCTCGATATTTGAATACATCGAGAACGCCGTGACGTGACGTTTGCCATCCGGGGAAGGTAACATCGTCTCGGTCGGCATCTTTTTAATGTGGCTGATCGCATCGACCCGGAACCCGTCGATTCCTTTATCGAGCCACCAGTTGATCATATCGTAGACCGCACCGCGCACTTCTTCATTCTCCCAATTCAAGTCAGGCTGTTTTTTAGAGAACACGTGAAGGTAGTGCTGCTCGGTCGCCGCGTCATATTCCCAGGCCGAGCCGCCGAAAATGCTGGCCCAGTTGTTCGGTGGCTCGTCTTCTGATCCGTCTCGCCACATATACCAATCCCGCTTCGGATTGTCTTTCGAACTTTTCGATTCGACGAACCATGGATGTTCGTCTGACGTATGGTTGACGACGAGGTCTAGCAATAGCTTCATCCCTCGCGCATGGACCGCGCTCAGCAACGCATCGAAATCTTCCATCGTCCCGAACTCTTCCATAATGTCTTCGTAATCACTGATGTCATAACCGTTGTCATCGTTCGGTGATTTGTACATCGGACAGAGCCAGATCACATCGATGCCGAGATCTTCCAAGTAATCAAGCTTTTCGATAATGCCACGGAGGTCGCCGATGCCGTCCCCGTTCGAATCTTTGAAACTACGCGGGTATATTTGATAGGCGATGGCTTCTTTCCACCATGCCCGGGCGATGCCTTGCTTCTCACTTTGTCTGAACGCCGTCTCCATACGTCAAATTCCTCCTAAGCCTACGATTAGTATCAATGAAGGTACATACCACTGTTTGGGTAAATCTAATCTTACAATAGCATTAGTGCAAGCGTTTGCAAAGAAGCGCAAATAAAAAATGCAGTCTTAGAGACTACATTTGTTCAATCGGCGTCACTTGTTCACAGAACGTACCGATCGCGTCAGCTAATCGACCACGATCATGGTCCAGCGTCGCCACATGGTACGATTGCTCCAAAACGATACGTTGTTTCGGCGCCTGAATCGTGTCATACAACCACATCGAATCTTCCGGCGGGACGACGTGGTCGACAGCGGAATGGATGACGCACGTCGGAACGTCCACGTCCGACGCGCGAGGCCGAACTTCCTCGATCAAAGCGAGCAATTCGCGAATGGCCGACGTCGGTACTTTGTCGTAGACGATCTCATACACGTCATTCGCCTTGATATCCGGTTCGTCCTCGTCGATGAAGCGACAGACATCTTCAGCCGCATGACACGCATAGCCCGGTACAGACAACGCCGCGTTGATCGTGATGACGGCGTCGGCAAGGCCGGCGAGCGCGGCTTTTAAGGCGAGCGTCCCACCCATCGATTGTCCGACGACGATGACGTGACGACATCGCTCGCGCAAGAAGCGGATACCTGCTTCCATGCTCTCATACCAGCACTTGTTCGTCGAACATCTAAAGTCCTCGGGGTCGGTCCCGTGCCCCGTCAAGCGAGGGGCATACACTGTGAAGCCCTTTTCCATCAAGTCGATCCCGACATCGCGCACGCTTTGTGGCGTCCCATTAAAACCGTGACATAATAATATCCCGGTTTGATTCCCTTCATAATAAAACGTCCCCGCTCCCGGGATGACCGGATAAGTAGTCGTCGTCATTCGTTTCCTCCCTATTAATTCACAGTTAACCGATACACTTAATTTGTATTAATGAATTGTAAGAGTTCATGGCCTTGTCGTCAACCTAAAAGGGAAAAATCCAAAAACTCATTACCTTGTCATTAAAATGTAATAGGAACTTCGTGAAAAGGAGATTGAGTTCTAATGTCTGCTTGGTTATGTTTAACATGTAGTTGCAAAGTTGGTAAATGATAGTGAAATACACCAATCGATGGAGTCGTAACGAGCCATTTTCGTGGGTAATAGTCGATTAATGTAAGCGTTATCATTTCTGTATTGACTAGGAGGGGGCTGAACGCTCAACAAGTGACCAAATGAATTGAGAAATCGTATCGGCCATCTACATACCAAAGGGAGACTACAACATGGGGAAACCAAAAGCACGTTCACTCAAACAAATGACCGGCCTCGCTTTATCAGCCGGACTGATCGTCAGCAGCATTACGCCGATCGCGGCAAACGTACAAGCCGAAACGTTGAACGCAGCAGACTTATTCATCTCGGAGTATATTGAAGGCTCAAGCAACAACAAAGCGATTGAATTGTTCAACGGAACCGATTCAGCGATCGATCTCTCTGCCTACAAGCTCGAACTGTATTCAAACGGCGGGACGGCTCCTGGCACGACGCTCAACTTAACGGGGACCCTCCAACCGGGTGGCACGTATGTCATCGTCAACGGCAGTGCGAGCGAGGCGCTCAAGGCAAAATCAAATGCGACGAGCGGCGTGACGAATTTTAACGGTGATGACACGCTCGTCTTGAAAAAAGGTGACACTGTGCTCGACGTCTTCGGTCAAATCGGTGTCGATCCAGGCACAAAATGGGGAACAAGCGTCGCGACCGCTGACCAGACGTTGATTCGTAAAGATACGGTCACGACCGGAGATGCTAACGGCACAGATGCGTTCGATCCGGCCACCGAATGGAACTCGCTCCCGACCGATTCGTTCACGGATCTCGGTAAGCACACGTTCCAAGGTGTCGAGTATGGGGATGGCGGGTCGGAAGAACCACCGGCACCAGTGGCACCAATTTCGATCAATGATGCCCGCACGAAAGCTGAAGGCGAGACGGTCACGATCAAAGGTGTCGTCACGGCAAAACTCGCCAATACGATTTCAATCCAAGACGCGACTGGCGGCCTATCGGTCCGAGCGACTTCGCTCGCCGTCAACGTCGGTGATGAAGTCGTCGTCACGGGTGTCGTCGGTTCATATCGTGAACTCCTTCAATTGAACAGCGCCGTCGTCGTCTCAAAACAAGCAGCAACCGTTCCAAGCGCACAAGTATTGACAGGCGAACAGATCAATGAGGACGTCGAGTCAGAACTCGTCACGGTGAAGAACGTCACGCTCTCAGGCAGCGGTCAAAACTTGACGGCGACAGACGGGACGAAAGAATTCATCGTCCGCGACGAGCGCGGCAGTCTCGACTTACAGGCAGACGTCAATTACTCATCGATCACCGGAATCGTTCAACAATTCGATGATGCCTATCAAATCATTCCGCGCGACACGTCTGACACGGTCATCGACGCATCTGTCCTCCGCCCTGCGACAGCGAAGCCAGGCGCCGGCACATTCGTCGGACCTCAAGACGTGATGCTTTCGACGACGACTGCGGGTGCTGACATCTATTACACGCTCGACGGGTCAGACCCGAAAGTGAACGGGACACGTTATACAGGTCCAGTCCGCATTGAAGAGACGATGACGCTGAAAACTGCCGTCAAGTCAGGCGATGCGTTCAGCCCGGTAACGACGTACGAATATAAGATCACGGACAAAATTCGCATCCATGACATCCAAGGCGCGAGCCACACGTCACCGATGAACGGACAGACGGTCGAAGGCGTCGAAGGTGTCGTCACGTACACGTTCGTCTCGATGGGCACGACGTATTACTACATCCAAACGCCTGACATGGAAGCCGACCAAGACGCACGCACGTCAGAAGGAATCATCTTGTATGGTGGCCGTTCGATCGCCGGCATTCAAGTCGGTGACCTCGTCAGCGTGAAAGGTCTCGTCAGCGAATACGCGATTGAAGGGTATAGCGATCGCCAACAGACGGACATGAAGATGACGCAAATCGATACACGCAACGGTAGTGTCAATGTCGTCAAGAGTGGTGTCACACTTCCGACTCCTGTGAAGATTGACGCGTCGAACTTGCCGACCGAGTTTATCGACAGCGACGCCCTCGCCGTCTTCAATCCGGACAAAGACGCCATCGATTTCTGGGAAAGCCTCGAAGGGATGCGCGTCGAGACCGGAAATCTCAAATCGGTATCGCCGCAACAAAACGGTGACCTCGTGACCGTACTCGAAAGCACGCCTACCGAGACGTTCAACGGAGGAATCCTTTTGAAGAAAGATGACGCAAACCCGGAACGTATCCAGTTCCGTCTCGAACCGAACGCAGAAGCGCGTGAGTTCGATGTCGCGACCGGTGACCGTTTCAACGGACCAATCGTCGGTGTCGTCGGTTATTCATATGGAAACTACAAAATTCAAGCAGGTCTCGATGAGATGAAAGCTGCCTTTGTCAAAGGTGATGCTAAGCGTGAGACGACATTCATCGAGGCAGAAGAAGACAAGTTGACGATCGCTTCTTACAACCTCGAGAACTTCTCGAACAACGTGAAGGAGACGTCGGACGAGAAGGCGCTCAAACTGGCGAAAGCGTTCGTCGAAGAGTTGAACAACCCGGACATCATCGGCGTGACCGAAGTTCAAGACAACAACGGTCAAAGCACAGGAGATGCTGCAGCTGACCAAAGCTATCAACGCTTGATCGATGATATCGTCTCAATCGGCGGCAAGTCGTACAAGTACGTCAACATCGATCCGGAGAACAATCAAGATGGCGGCGCACCGAACGCCAACATTCGTGTCGGCTTCTTGTACAATCCGGAACGCGTCTCGCTCACGGAAGGCATCCCTGCTGGTGACGCGACAACGGCCGTCGGTTACGAAAACGGCAAGTTGACACATAACCCGGGCCGAATCGCGCCACTCGACCCAGCATTCAACAGCTCACGTAAGCCGCTCGCGGCCCAGTTCGACTTCCAAGGTGAGAACGTCGTCGTCATCGCCAACCATTGGAACTCAAAAGGCGGCGACACCGGCTTCTTCGGTTCACAACAGCCGGTCGTGCTCGGCAGTGAAGTGCAACGGAAAAAAATCGCACAACTCGTCCACAACTTCGTAGCGGACGTGAAAGCCGATAACCCGGATGCGAACGTCGTCGCTCTCGGTGACTTCAACGACTTCGAGTTCTCAGACGCGCTTCAAATCTTCAAAGGTGACTTGATGACGAACATGGTCGAGAAAGTACCTGCTATCGATCGTTACTCTTACGTCTACCAAGGCAACTCGCAAGTGCTCGACCACATCCTCGTGTCGAACCGTTTGGCCGCTACGACCGAGATTGATATGATCCACGTCAACGCCGACTTCACAGAGATGTCAGGCCGGGCCAGTGACCACGATCCGGTCCTCGCGCAAATCGACCTTACACCAGAACCCGTTGTCGACGTGAAACGTTATACAGTCGAGAACAATAAGGCTGCCCGTCTTGTCCTTCAAGACGACTACATCGGCGTGACGATCGGTAAAGGCACGAACTTTAAGAACGGCATCTTCGTGCGCGGCGTTTACACGGAATTGACGGGTGACCCGCTCAAGAACGTCGTCGTTCAAGTGAAGCCGAAACAAGCCGGTTCCATCATCGATTTCAAAGGCGCGACCGTCAAAGAAGTCATCGTCGACGGAACGAACCTTGCAGAAATTCGTGGTGCCGAGAACGTCAAACGCATCACGTATACGAAAGGCGCATCTGCTAAAACAGTTGTCGTCAAAAAATAACGAACGCTACCGCAGACATCTCGTCTGCGTTTTTTTGCGTTTTCAATCTCAAAATTCGGGGATTAAGAAGAAGATGCTGATTATCGGAGGATGACGTCATGGAAATGCACAACGGGAACTTATATTGGCCGATCACTGAGTCGGAACAGATCGTCTTACAAAAGCCGATCCAAAAAGAACAGTACGACGTGCTCGTCATCGGAGCCGGCATGTCCGGCACATTGACGGCTTACACGCTTTATAAGGACGGCATCGACTTCGCCGTCCTCGACAAAGGGAAAGTCGGAGCCGGAAGCACGGCGGCGAACACTGGGCTCATCCAGTATTCAAACGACATCATGTTGCATGAGCTCGCTGATCAGATCGGGGAAGTCGATGCCGTCCGCTTCTATAAATTATGTAGGGAGGCGGTCGATGCGCTCGACGAGGTCGCCGAGACCGTCGATGCAAAAGACGTCTACATCCGACGCGACAGCCTTTGCTTCGCGAGCGAGGAGGCAGATGTCTCCAAACTGAAACGTGAATATGAGATGCTCACCAAGCACGGGTTTGAGGCTGAATGGCTTGATCAAACGGCACTCCAAGACCGGTTCCCATTTGATAAACCGGCCGCACTGATCACAAAAGGCGATGCTGAAGTCAACCCGCTCACGCTCAGCCGTCAAGTCGTTCGCCACCTATCGATGAACGACGTTCCGATTTTCGAGGAGACGGACGTGACGGAAGTCGTGCCTGACGGGGACGGCTGGCTCGTGTTGACGCCTGAAACAACGTTCAAGGCTAAGCATGTCATCTTCGCGACCGGTTACGGGCCGGCACCACTGCTCGACACCCATCGCATCGAGCTCAATCGTTCCTACGCCATCGCGACGAACCCAATCAAGGATTTCAAGGATTGGGACGGGCAGGCGCTCATTTGGGAGACGAAACGTCCTTACCTGTATTTACGGACGACGGTCGATGGCCGGATCATCGCCGGTGGCCTCGACGAAGAAAAGCCGGAAACACCTCATAGTGAGGCGCTCATCCGTAATCGGGCCGAGCGGATTCGCCAAGAAGTCGCGGCGCTGTTCCCGATGTACGATTTGACAGTCGAATACGCTTGGGCAGCTCTGTTCGGTGAATCGATCGACCATCTGCCCTTCATCGGGGAACACCCGGACCGGAAAAACCTGTTCTACCTGCTCGGGTATGGCGGCAACGGTACGGTTTACAGCATGTTAGGTTCTAAAATCTTGAGTGATTTAGTGCGCGGCATCGTCAATTCGGATGCCCGGCTCGTACGATTAGATCGGACGCGTTAATCCCCTGGCGATCAGGGGATTTTTTCATACATAAGATTGGAAGTGATAACCATGAAATCGAAACGAAAACCGAAGTGGGTATATCGTCTGAGACGAGCACTGCTGCTCGTCCCTGCCATCGCGTTCACCGCTTACGTGTGGCCGAATGACCCGCCGAAACAGAAAGACAAAACTGAGCAGATGTCTCAGCACGAAGCAACTTATACGATTGAAGCGAGCAAACCGATACATGAAGATGACGCGGTCCGCTATGAATACGATGTCGTCGTCCACGGACGTCCTGACGTCGAGACGCTCCAGTCCATCAGCCATGACGTCATGAGTGAGGTGACCGAACGAGACACGTTCCAAGCCGCATTGATCCGTTTTTATGATCACGAGGCGTATATTGGCACGGACTCTCCCCTCGGTCAGGCCGTCTACGCTCCAGGAGGCGACTGGTCGCTAGCCGAGACGGTCGAGGCCGGCGACTACGACGACATGGTGTTCGGTTGGCAGCTTCGCGAGAAAGAATGGACCGGCCAACTATCTGAAGGCGAGGTACGTGTCTGGGAAGAGTGGAACAAGATTTACGAGGCGAAACAATCCAACGACCCTGATTTGAAAGCAAAAGTGACCCGGACCATCTCGACGAAATACGATCTCGAGCCTGAAAAAGTGCAGCATATCGTTTTGAAGCAGAGCGTTTGGGCAGCGTTGTGACACCTATCAATTAACGTACCCCATTTTAAAATGGGGGTTTCTTCTCGTAGCGTTAGGGAAAAACCGTAAAGTAGGTCAATCACGGCTTACGTCGGGAGAGCATATACTTATGGGGAGGCAACATGATGGGGAATAAAAAAGAAGAACAGTTGAAACAACACACGATCGACAATGAACAAGCAGCAGGACTGACGACGAACCAAGGACTGAAGATGGCGGAGGATGAGTTCTCACTCAAAGCGGGGCTTCGGGGACCGACGCTCATCGAAGATTTCCACTTCCGTGAAAAAATGACGCACTTTGACCATGAACGGATTCCAGAACGAATCGTTCACGCGCGCGGCGTCGGTGCCCACGGAGAATTTCAAGTATACGAATCGCTTGCCGACTATACGAAAGCGGATTTCCTGAACGATCCTTCGAAAGTGACGCCTGTCTTCGTCCGCTTCTCGACGGTTCAAGGTTCGCGTGGATCCGGCGACACGGTCCGTGACGTCCGTGGATTTGCGACGAAGTTTTATACGGACGAAGGCAACTACGACCTCGTCGGGAACAACATTCCGGTCTTCTTCATCCAAGACGCGATCAAGTTCCCCGACCTCGTCCATGCCGTGAAACCGGAACCGCATACGGAAGTCCCGCAAGGCGGGAGTGCCCACGATACGTTTTGGGACTTCGTCGGGCAAAACCATGAGACGGCCCATATGGTCATGTGGGCGATGAGCGACCGCGGGATCCCGCGCAGCCTTCGCATGATGGAAGGGTTCGGCGTCCATACGTTCCGACTCGTCAACAAGGAAGGGAAAGCCCATTTCGTCAAATTCCATTGGAAACCGAAGCTCGGTGTCCACTCGCAAGTTTGGGACGAGGCGCAAAAGGCCGTCGGGAAAAACGCCGACTTCCACCGCGTCGACTTGTATGAGGCGATCGATAAAGGCGATTACCCGGAATGGGAACTCGGACTGCAGATGATCCCAGTCGAAGACGAGTTCAAGTTCGACTTCGATATCCTCGATCCGACCAAACTGTGGCCCGAAGAAGAGATCCCGGTCAAACTTGTCGGGAAGATGACGCTCAACCGGAACGTCGATAACTTCTTCGCCGAAACCGAACAGGTCGCATTCCATCCAGGGCATATCGTTCCGGGCATCGACTTCTCGAACGACCCGCTCCTGCAAGGGCGCTTGTTCTCATACACAGATACACAGCTGTCACGTCTCGGCGGACCGAACTTCCATCAGATCCCGATCAACAAACCGGTCTGTCCGTTCCATAACAATCAACGCGACGGCATGCATCAAATGTCGGTCCATAAAGGCCAGACGAGCTACCATAAAAACGCGCTCAACAACAATCAGCCGGCACCTGTTCCGGTCGACCAAGGTGGATTTGAGCATTACCAAGAGAAAGTCGATGGTCACAAAGTTCGTGGCCGCAGCGACAGCTTCCTCGACTTCTACTCACAAGCCAAAATGTTCTACAACAGCATGACCCCGGTCGAACAGAAGCACATTCAAGACGCCTGCAGCTTTGAGCTCGGCAAGTGTGAATCGGACATGGTGAAAGAAAACGCCGTCGACTTGTTGAACCGCATCGACCGCGAACTCGCCTCGGTCGTCGCCGACAACTTAGGCGTCGCACTGCCTGCCGAGAACAACGAAGTCGTCTCGGACAAAACATCGCCTGCTCTCAGCATGGCGGACACGATCTCGAAACCGGATACGAAGAGCGTCGCCGTCCTTCTCGCCGGTGATGTCGATGCCGCGCAAGTGAAGGCGTGGGTCCAAGCGCTCGCCGACAAAAAAGTGAACTATAGCCTCGTCGGGAAAAAATCGTACATGCTCGGTGACCTCAAAGTGAAAGAGACGTACGATACGGTCGACTCGAGCCTGTTCGACGCCGCTTTCCTCGTCAGCGCCGCGAGTTCGGTCGAAGACGATGTCCTCGAGTTTATCGAGAACACGTATAAACACTTCAAGCCGCTCGCTTTGCACCTACACGATGATTCAGTGCTCGATCAGTGCCGCGTCAAGACGGACCAACCTGGCGTCTACACGTTCAAACAGCACAGTCTCGACGGATTCGACACGTTCATCGACGGGATTGCCAAAGCCCGGTTCTGGGACCGTGCTTGATGATTCACGAACGGAAGGACTCGACTCGGTATTTTTCGAGTCGAGTCCTTTTTTGTCCACCCTTCTTTTCCACGCCTGCAAACGTTATACTAGGTGGGGTATAAGTTGATGGAGGAGGAATCGTATCATGCGAAATAAGATTGATCCATATGTGACCGACAGCGAGCAACAACGCCGTCTGTATAAACGGACGTTGTTCGTCGTCGTGATGTCTCAAATTTTCGGGGGTGCCGGCCTCGCCGCAGGTATTACCGTTGGGGCGCTTCTCGCCCGTGACCTGCTCGGGACCGATGCGTATGCGGGTGTCCCGACGGCGCTGTTCACGCTCGGCTCTGCCGGCGCCGCGTTTCTGATCGGGATGATATCGCAACGGGTCGGACGCCGGGTCGGACTCGCGACCGGGTTCTTGACGGGATCCCTCGGTGCGTTCGGTGTCATCTTTGCCGCCGCGTTCGAGAGCGTACCGCTCTTGTTCGTGTCGCTCCTTATTTACGGGGCCGGGACGGCGAGTAACCTCCAGGCCCGTTACGCCGGAACGGATTTGGCGAATGCGACCGAACGGGCGACCGCGGTCAGTATCGCCATGGTATCGACGACGTTCGGTGCCGTCGCCGGACCGAATTTGGTCGAACCGATGGGGCGGGTTGCTGACGCCATCGGCATCCCGACGCTTTCTGGTCCGTTTTTACTCGCGGGAGCCGCCTACTTCGTGGCCGGTCTCATCTTGATCGTATTTTTGAACCCTGACCCGCTCCTCGTCGCCCGAGCCATCGAATCGAAACGGAAGCAATCGACAGACGCGACGCAACGTCAACCCGAAGAAGTCCACTCTCGCCTTGGTGTGTACGTCGGCGCTTTCGTCATGGTGCTCAGCCAAATCGTCATGGTCGCCATCATGACGATGACACCTGTCCACATGCGGCAGCACGGCCATGAGTTGAGCGCGGTCGGTCTCGTCATCGGCTTCCATATCGGTGCGATGTATTTACCCTCGCTCGTGACCGGCGTGCTCGTCGACAAAGTCGGCCGTGAAATCATGGCCATCGCTTCTGGGGTGACGTTATTCTTCGCCGGCGTCGTCGCGGCGTTCGCACCGGCCGACTCGCTGTTCTTGTTGATCGTCGGTCTCGTCTTGCTCGGTGTCGGTTGGAACTTTGGTCTCATCAGTGGGACGGCCATCTTGGTCGATGCAACGACACCCGAGACGAGAGCGAAGACGCAAGGGTCGGTCGACGTCTGGATCGCCTTGTCCGGCGCCTCGGGCGGCATGCTGTCCGGTATCATCGCCTCCCAGTCGAGCTATTTGACGCTGTCACTGCTCGGCGGAATCGTTTCACTCGTTCTCGTACCGATCGTCCTCTGGTACCGCCGCCGTTTAATCTGATGACGAACCGATCCGCTAACGCGAATCGGTTTTTCACGCACAATGCGTCGTCTCTGACAAGCTCTCATCAATTTGCTATACTCCTTTAGTTATGTTTACTAACTATTTAGGTTCAAACAAATAAGGAGGCGTCATCGCCGATGCAATTGACCGCACAAAAATTATGGACGAAAGACTTCCTCATCATCTCGCTCGTCAACTTCTTCTTGACGCTCATCTTTTTCTTGCTCATGGTAACGATCGGCGTTCACGCCGTTGCGACATACGGCGCGACGACAAGTGAAGCCGGTCTCGTCACCGGGATCTTCATCATCGGTACGCTCGTCGGCCGGCTGTTCATCGGTCGACTGATTGATTCAATCGGACGGCGTAAGACGTTGTTGATCGGGCTGACCTTCTTCACGGCCACGATCCTGCTTTATTTCGTCGACCTCGGCGTCGGCTTCTTACTGTTCACCCGCTTCGTGCACGGTCTCGGTATGGGTTTATCGAGCACAGCGACCGGCACGATTGTCGCCCAGATCATCCCTGGCGCCAGAAAAGGCGAAGGCATCGGATACTATAGCATGAGCTCGACGCTCGCCACCGCCATCGGCCCGTTCGTCGGCTTGCTGATGAGCCAATATACGAGTTTCTCGACCATCTTTATCGCTTGTCTCGTCGTCGGCGTCGTCAGTTTGGTGAGCGCCTTGTTCGTCACCATTCCCGAGGCTGACCATCCGGAAATCGTTCGCGGGTTGTCACTTAAGGCGTTCGTCGAACCGAAGGCGTTACCAATCGCGCTCATCATCGCAATCGCCGCACTCAGTTTTTCAAGCGTCTTGTCTTACATCAACTTTTACGCGACCGAACTCGACCTCGTCGAAGCGGCGAGCGTCTTCTTCCTCGTCTATTCGATTTCAGTCCTGTTGTCGCGCCCGATCACGGGACGGCTCATGGACGCGCGTGGCGCCAACGTCGTAATGTATCCGGCCATCTTCATCTTCGCGGTCGGGCTGCTCGTCCTTAGCCAAGCGACGAGCGCTTTGGGCCTTTTACTCGCCGGGGCGTTAATCGGGCTCGGCTTCGGCAATATCCAGTCCGGTACACAGGCCATCGCCGTCAAGTCGGCCTCACCTGGACGGATGGGGATGGCGACGTCGACGTTCTTCATCGCCCTCGACGCCGGGCTCGGCTTCGGTCCCTACTTTATCGGGCTACTCATCCCGCTGACCGGTTTCTCTACCATTTATCTGTTGCTCGCCGGGGTCGTCACCTTGACGATTTTCTTGTATTACGTGATGAACGGCCGCCAAGAACGGGACCGTCTCAAGCAAGCTGCCTGACAGGACTTTTACAGTCCTGTCTTTTTTTGAATGTTCACACATCTTTTTATGAATGTTGTAATATAGAAATGACGTGTCAAAAACTTGACTGAAATGAGGGACATTATGCGCGCCGACCAGACGATCCAACACCATTCTTCCATCCTGCTCCAGACGTTCGACAAAATCTCGGATTTTGTGTTCTTCATGGAAGTGGACGGTTCGACCTATCGCTATGTATTTGTGAACGAGCCGGGGAAGCAGGCCATCGGTTGGACAGACGCTGACGTCGGAAAGTGTGTCGGCGACATGGTTCCGGCCGAGACGGCCGCACTCATCACCCACCATTATGACGAGGCGATTCGCGCACGAAAGAGCATCGTCTATGAAGACTACCGCCTCGCTGATTCGTTCTACTCAGAAACACTCGAGTACCAAGATGTGATCTTGTTGCCGCTTCATTATTTCGAGTCGGAAGTGACGCCGGTGTTCAACGAATCCGGTGCCTGCACCCACGTCATCTCGGTCGTTCGGGAAGTGACGGAGCGAAAACGGCGTGAGCTCGAGCTATCGATTCTACGAGACCAGCATGAGTCGTTGCGCCGCTATTCGCCACACGGTATTTTCGTTCTCGACCCCGAACTTCGGGTCAAATCGATCAATCCTGCCGTCACAAACATCACCGGCTATTGCGAGACCGATTTCATCAACCGTTCGTTCCTCGACTGGCTGCCGGACTCGGAACAACCGCTCGTCTGCGAGGGACTCCGATTCGCCTTATCCGGAAAGCCCCACAAGTACGGGATCACGGCGCATCAAAAGACGGGCGAAGCGCTCGACCTCGCCGTCTTGAACATCCCGATCGAGATCGGCGGCAACATCACCGGCCTATTCGCCATCATCATCGACCATACGCCGGAGAAGACCGCCGAACGCGCTTTACAAGAGAGTGAACGACGCTATCGCCAGCTCATCGAGACGATTCCAGAAGGGATCATCGTCCATAAAGACGGCATGATCTTATACGCGAACGCCGTGGCGTTAGAGACGATCGGGGAGACGTATATCGAGAGCGAATCCATCTTTACATATCTTGCTGCCGAATACCATGAGGCGACGAGGACACGCCTTTCTGCCTTGCAGCTCGGTGATCCTGTCCAAGACACGGAAATCGTCCTTGTCGCGCCGTCCGGTCAGCACTTACATATAGATATCGGCAGTCTATTGATTGATTATGAAGGGACGACCGCCGTAATGACCGTCCTGCGTGATGTGACCGAGAAACGAGAGATGGAACGGGCGTTACGCCAAAGCGAGACGCAGTACCGGCTGATCACGGAAAACATGAGCGACCTCGTCTGCATCCTCGAGCGCAACGGCCGTGTCCGCTACGCCTCGCCGTCCCATCAGAGCGTCCTCGGCTATGCGCCTGCGGTTTACGAAGGCAAGAATACGCTCGACTTCATCCACCCGGAAGACGTCACGCCGACGAGACAACAGCTCAAAGCGATGACGGCCGGCAGTGAGCCGCTCACGCTCGAGTTTCGTCACCTCCACCACGACGGCAGATGGATTTGGCTCGAGACGAAGATCCAGGCTATCTATGAAGAAGCGACGTTGCTGCACTATTTAACCGTCACCCGTGAGATCATGCAGCGTAAAGTACTCGAGAAACAACTAAAACACTTAGCCTACCACGATACGCTGACCGAGCTCCCCAACCGCCGTTACTTCTTGGCTTACTTAGAAGAGGCACTCTCGAGGGTTGAAGAGGACGGCGAGGAGCTGGCCATCCTCTCGCTCGATATCGATCATTTCAAACAAATCAACGACACGCTCGGACATGACGTCGGGGACGAGCTGCTGCGACAGTTCTCGATCCGTCTCACCCGGGCGCTACGGAAACAAGACGTGATCGCCCGCTTCGGCGGCGACGAGTTCTCTGTATTGATCCGCTATACCGATTTGTCAGCACCTGACCGGGTCGCGGACAAGCTGATTGCCTCGCTCCAGCACCCGTGGCAGATCGAAGGGCATACGTTCGTCACGACGTCGAGTATCGGTGTCGCTCGGTACCAATCAGGCATGACAAAGAAACGATTGCTCAAACAAGCCGATCTCGCTCTTTATGAAGCCAAGTCGAACGGCCGCAACCGATATGTGATGTTTCAAGACCGCTGACTAGCGGTCTTTTTCACGTGAAACATCAATACTATTAGCCTAAACACGAACATTATGAATATAAATAACGTTATCGTATTGAAAATACACATTTTTCCGATACATCCCTTTGACTTTCATCAAAAAATGCGTTACATTACCGAATGGGCGAAGTATTTCTAAGTAACTCAATTAAAATGTTCGTAAATAGGGGTGCAAACGATGGATAAAGTGTTTGATTATGAAGATATTCAATTGATTCCGGCAAAATGTGTCGTCGACAGTCGTTCGGAATGTGACGCGAGCGTCACACTCGGCGGCCTCACGTTCCGCCTTCCGGTCGTTCCGGCGAACATGCAGACGATCATCGATGAGAACGTGGCGCTCTCGCTCGCTGAGAACGGCTATTTCTACATCATGCATCGGTTCAATCCGGAAACGCGGCTAAGGTTCATCGAAGACATGCACGGACGTGGCCTGTACGCGTCAATCAGTGTCGGCGTGAAAGAAGACGAGTATCGGTTCGTCGAACAGCTCGCCGAAGCGGGACATACACCAGAATTCATCACGATCGATATCGCACATGGACATTCGAACGCGGTCATCCGGATGATCCAACACATCAAACAGCATCTTCCGAGCTCGTTCGTCATCGCCGGGAACGTCGGGACACCAGAAGCGGTCCGTGAGCTCGAGCATGCCGGGGCGGACGCGACGAAAGTCGGCATCGGACCGGGCAAAGTGTGCATCACGAAAATCAAGACCGGCTTCGGGACAGGCGGTTTGCAACTCGCCGCGCTCCGCTGGTGTGCCAAGGCGGCGACGAAACCGATCATCGCGGATGGGGGCATCCGCACGCACGGTGACATCGCCAAATCGGTCCGCTTCGGCGCGTCGATGGTCATGATCGGCTCACTGTTCGCCGGTCACGACGAGTCTCCGGGGGAGACGTTCGAGCAGGACGGGAAACGGCTCAAAGAATACTTCGGGTCGGCTTCTGAATTCCAAAAAGGGGAACGGAAAAACGTCGAAGGCAAGAAAGTGTTCGTCGAGCACAAAGGGGCGCTTCAAGACACGTTGACCGAGATGGAGCAAGACCTCCAGTCGGCCATCTCATACTCGGGTGGGAACAATCTCGACGCGTTACGTACCGTCGATTACGTCATGGTGAAAAACTCAATCTTCAACGGGGATAAAGTGTACTGAAAAAGGCGACTCGCGCGAGTCGCCTTTTTCATGCATCGGTCAAACGTTTCGTCATCATGTAGTAGTCAGAGCCCGGGGGATAGTCGCGGAGGACGCCTGCCACCTCGTAGCCGAAACGTTCATAAAACGCTTTCGCCTGAAACGAAAATGTCGTCAGCTTTACTTGCGTGGCGCCGAGTGCGCGGGCATGACGCTCACCTTCCTCAAGGAGTCGTGTCCCAATCCCTTCACCGGTATGGTTGGAGTCAACCCATAACCGGTCAAGGTCGAACCAGCCCCAGTAGACGCTACCGAACAGTCCGGCAATCACTTGACCGTCACGCTCCACTTTCAACTGGATTACCGGGACGTCGGCATTGCGAATCGCTCGGTGATGCGCTGAATGAACATCGTTGAACGCACGCAACCGACTCGTCAAAAACTGTTGGAACGCCTCGTCGTCTTCACGGATGTGGATGATGTCCATCACGCTTCACCACCTGACCCGTTCACAAAAAACGTGATCAGTTCTTGCTCTTCTTCGTCAACCAGACGACCGGTTAAGCGTTCGTATTGAGCCGTTATCAACTCTTTATTTCCCGGGAAATCAAGAGTGATGTGCGCTAAGTGTCGAAGCACATCTCGGTCTTTCTCATACTCTGCCCGCGTCGCCACTTGACCGTGTGACCAAACATACGCCTCGGCCTCGAACGTGTCGAGGACGCTCAACAACCGTAGCGTCTCCCCGGCCGTCATCTGCCAAGACGGGGCATACAAGTTCGCATATAGCGCGTCCCCTAAAAACAGCACTTTCTCTTCCGGGATATAAGCGACGACCGCGTCGGCCGTATGATCGCCCCCGACGTGTTTCAACAAGACGTGGACGCCACCGAGGTCGAGCGTCAATGTGTCGTCGAACGTCACGGTCGGTAGGACGACTTGCATCGAGCGGGTGTCCCCGAACTCGAGCCGGATCGCCTCCGCACAAAAGGCGATCTCGATGCCGCTCTCGACGCGTTCATCGAGCGACTCGTCGTCCCAGTTGTATGGTATGAGGCGCTCCATCCGCGATTTCGTCGCCCTACTCGCAACCGAGACGATATCTTGTAACGCCGACAGACCGAAGATGTGGTCCCAGTGCCAGTGCGTCAACGCGACGAGCGACGGACAGCTGATCCCCCGCTCGGCCAAGGCGTCTAAAAATAAGTTCGCGTGGGCCTCGGAATTGCCCGCATCGATCATGAGCGTATGAGTGTCCCCGACGACCGCGCCGATGATCGGCCGGTCCGTCTCACTAACGGGCGTCATATACCAAAAGCGGTCTGAGTAGCGTTTTAACGTCTGCATGAGCACCCTCCTTTCATTGATTTGTTTTCTTGATACGAATCATAAATATAGTAGCCGTCCCCGCCACCGTTTTTAGCGATATACATCGCCGCATCCGAGTGATGGATGAGCGTGTCGAGGGAGGACAAACTAGCATCAGAGTATGCGACACCAATACTGGCCGAAAGATGGAGCATCAATCCGTCCCCGACCGTCATTTCCTGGGAAATAACGGTCGATAGTTGGTCGAAAACGGCTTCTTCAAGCGATTCTGGACCTGTCTCGATGACAATCAAAAACTCATCTCCGGCAAACCGATACGCTTTCCCTGCATGCATGTGACTGAACGATCCGATGCGTTTCGCCACTTCAACGAGCACTTCATCGCCGACAAGATGGCCGTGCGTATCATTGATCCGCTTGAAATCATCCAAATCGATGAACAGGAGCGCTACCGGCCGTTTCCGATTCATCATCTGTCTCAAATCCGTCATGAGCGAGTGACGGTTCGACAGTTTCGTCAGTCCGTCTTTTGTGATGAGTTCGATCACTTCCTGATGTTTACGCTCGCGGCGAATCTCGTTCTCCATCCAACGGGTCACGAGTAAGATCGTGTCCGTCATCTCGTGAATTGCCACCGCATCGGCCACATCGTTTAAACTGCCCTGCTCCGCCAGGAAGACGACCCATCCGAACGTCTTGCCTTCGTTTGATAACGGCAAGCTGATCATCGATGCGAATTCGACCCCTTCGAGGACGAGCTCCGAACGTTTCAATTTTTGATGCCCGACCGTCGTCAGCGCATGAACGTGCTGCAAGCGCTCGTCCGTCCAATCGATCCAGGCATCCCCATCAGCGGACAGGACGCGCTGGCGTGATTCTGTCGAGAAGATGACTGCATGCGAATAACCGATCCACTCCCTGAGCACTTCTTGAATTCGCTTCAACTTGTCAGCAAACGGGGCTTGGATGGCCGTCACCTCGTACAGCGACTCGAGTGTCTGTTGACGCCGCTCCTGGCCACGTGCCTGTTCGGTCAATTCGATTTCGGCCATCACCCAACGCGCAAAATCTTCAAGTGTCTGCAGCGCCTCATGCTCGAACGAGCGGGGCACTCCGTCGGTGACGCAGAGCGTTCCGATGACATGTCCGCTTCTCGTCACAAGCGGCACACCTGCATAAAAGCCGATCCCTTCGAGCAACGGATTCTCACTCAACGCCTCCGCGGTTTTGACGTCTTCAATCACGAGTGGTCCCCGGCCGGTCACGACGCGGTCACATAGCGTCCATTTCCGATCGATGTGGGGACTTTCGAGATCGGTGCCTTGGCACGATTTGATCCACTGCCGGTCCGTTGTCAGGATCGAGATGAGCGCGACCGGCATCCCGAGCGTCTTCGCGACGAGTCGGCTGATGCGATCGTACCGCTCTTCCCTCGGGGTATCTAAAATTTCGAGCCGAAGGATTGTTTTCAATCGTTCGGCCTCTGTCTCATCGAACCGTACCGCTAACTTGGACCGGTCCGAGCCGTCTAATCGCAGCGCCTCGTATTGACAGACGATTGTCTCAAGTGCCGGCTCGAGGTTAGAGAGCGAGAGCGGCCGGCTGAAGAAATAGCCTTGCACGTCGTCGCATCCGAGCCGCTGGATCGCGCGGTACTGCGCTTCCGTCTCGACACCTTCCGCCGTGACTGCTAAGTTCAGTTTTTTAGCGAGTGCGACAATCAGTTTGACGATCTCATATTCTTTTAATCCGTTGTCTTTATCGAGCTGACTGATGAACGACCGGTCGATCTTGATGCCATCGATGTCGAACATCTTCAAATAGTTGAGTGACGAATAGCTGACGCCGAAGTCATCAATTAAGATACGGAATCCCGCCGCCTTCAAGTAGTCGACTGTCTGGATCCCGATGAGCGGTTCCTGCATGAGCGTATGTTCCGTGATCTCAAGCTCGAACTGATCAGCTGAGAGGCCATACGTCTTAAGAAGCGGGATCAGGTTGCTTTGAACGTAGTCTTGACGGAACAAGACCGGGGATAAGTTGACAGCGACACGGCGGCCGTTGAACAGCTCGGGTCGATCGCTCAAGTCGCGGCAGACGCGTTCGAACACGAACTCGGTGATGTCCTCGATCAATAGTGACTGTTCCGCAATTTTGATGAATGTTTCAGGCGAAATGTTTCCGAGCACCGTGTTCTTCCAGCGGACGAGCGCCTCGAAATGGACGGCGTCATTCCGACAGTCTACTTTCGGCTGATAGACGACGCCGAGTTCGCCTGCCTTCAATCCTTTATGAAGCTCCATCTCGATCGTCATCTCGTCGATGTAATGCTGCATATAATCATCTTTCTCATACACTTTGATCATCTGTTTACCGGCTTGCCTTGCTTCTAGCAATGCCGTCGACGCGTTCATAATCACTTGGTCGGCGTCTTCACTGCCAGAACTGATGCCGAGACAACCGGACAGGGTGAACTCGGTCTCGGCAACATGGTATGTGTAATCCGCGATTGTCGCCAGTAGACGTTCCCCGTGCATGTATGCCGTCTCAATCGAGGTATGTGGCAGTACAGCGATGAAATCTTCCCCGTCGACGCGGCCGATGATCGAGCCATTCGGCAGCAAATCAGATAAGTGACGGGTCATCTCTTTGATTAAACGTTGCGATCGCTCCACCCCTTGGAGCGACAGGATGATCTTAAAACGATTGATGTGGAAACGCATGACGCTCGTCGCTTCCTCGCGCTCTCGTTTGGCAAACAGTTTTTCAAGCTCGAGCTTCACTTTCATCAAGTTCGGCATGCCCGTCAAATAATCGATGTTCTCGATGCTACTCAGTAGCTTCATCTCCGCATCTTCCGACAAGTCGGTCGTCAACCCGAGAACGTAGCGCACTTCTCCGGTGCCGTCCTCGAGCGGCATGAGCATGGATGAGGCGAAGCGTGCAGTGTTAGCTTCTATGTTCATCTTTGACATGAAATAGACCGGCTCACGAGACGAAACGACCACATCATAGTGCAAAATCAACTCGTTCGCGACGTCCGGCGCATACATCTCGTGCAAATAGCGACCGCTCACATCGTCCGGAAGCGACGACGCGCGCTTCCCTTGCTCACTGACACGGACGTAACGATACCCTTTCGGCGTCACTTCCATCAAAAAGACCATCCGATACAAACGGACGAATACATCGAACAAATAATGTGGATCGGCCTTCATCTGCTGCATACTTTACCTCCATACAATCTCCATTTCTTTTAGTTTAGAACTTTTACACTGACTTGTTCATAAAACCGTTCAAAAAAAGGGAAAGTATTTTTGGAAATAGCTAAAAAAATCGGGTATAGGTAAATGAGTTTAGATGAAAAGTGAGGTGAACCGCCATGCTCAGTCGGAACGTCTACCCACAGACGCGACCAGGGAAATGGTCCGTCGTCCTGTTGCTCGCCGTCTTTCTGCTCTTAGTCGTCTCTGTCCTCATCGCCCAGTCGGGTCAACCGTTCAACTTCGACACCTTGTTCGATAACACATGGGGTGTCGTCTTCTCGATGTCAGCCATCGCCGCCGCCATCGGTGCGTTCGTCGTCGGTCTGTACACCATCTTCCGCAACCACGAACGCTCGGTCGCCGTCTTCTTTACTGTCTCTCTCGGCGGACTCGTCGCCTTGTTCGTGCTCATGCAACTATTCCGCTAATCTAAAACGCTCCTTCCCGATATGAGAAGGAGCGTTTCGTTAGAGGAGTTCTTTCGCGAGCAGACGGTAGACGTTCAACCGCTGTGCTTGTGTATGTTGGATACTGCAAATCATCGCCTCGTCAAAGCCATACTGCACGGACTCGTCCTGCAATTTCGCCGCGATCTGTTTTGGCGTCCCGACGAGATGGATGGCCCGGTTGTTGGCGATGTGAATCTTATCGACTTCGGTGAGCGGATAATCGTTAGCCGCTTCCGGGCTGAGCAATTGACGCAGCTGCCCTCTCATCAGGAATAGGCGTGACAAGTCGGACGGACGCGCCAAATATTCCGCCTCTTCCTCCGTTTCGGCCGTCGTCACGAGATACGTGACGTTGATTTCAGGCTTCTCCATGAACGCGGACGGTGTGAAGTGGTGCCGATACGTGTCGAGCGTGTCTTTGCTCAGTTCCCCGTTAAAAAATTGGGCGAACGAGTAGCCGACGCCCATGCGGCCGGCTTGGACGGCGCTGTTGCCGCTCGAGCCGAGCAACCAAGCATCAGGGAGCGTCACCCCGGTCGGTGCGGCCGGCGTCGTTTTGTACCACCGTTCTTCCGGCGTCTCATCGTTGATCAGCTGGAGTGTCGTCTGTAATTTCTCATACAGTCCGTCCATCATCGGCTTCTGTCCTTGCGACATCGCGTAGATGGCGTTGGCGTCGCCGCCTGGGGCCCGGCCAACCCCAAAGTCGATTCGACCTGGTGCGAGTGCGCTCAGCGTCTTGAACACTTCAGCCATCTTGAGCGGCGAATAGTGCATCATCATGATGCCGCCCGACCCCAGACGAATTCGTTCTGTCTTCGCAGCGATATAGGCCGCGATGACTTCCGGGGCCGAACTCGCGAACGACATGCCGCCGTGGTGTTCAGCCATCCACATCCGGTAATAGCCTAGCTCTTCTGCCACTTGGGCGAGTTCGACGGCGCTCTGCAAGGCATGTTCTGACGTATGTCCGGACGTCACCGGTGCTTGATCGAGGACGCTTAATCTCATTGTTATCATCCACTCCTTATAGTATATATGTTGAACATCTCGAATTTGTAGGACTCGCCGTCATCATACTAAAGTCGACCTGACAATACGAATAGTCCGCTCATCGCAACGCTCTCTTTTTTTCAGAAAATTACAACGGATTGTTGCTAGGCACGTAACCCCTTCTTTATAATGAACGAGAAGATGCTATTCTTTCATAGCAAATCACGAAACGCATGATGGGGACATGCTGGTGATATGCGCCAATTACTATTTCGGGGAAATGGGGTAACTAACATGAATCAGACACCAAACAAGCCTGGCCAAGACGGGACATCGTTCACGACCAACGACTTTTTGAAATTTTTGATTCCTTCTTTAATCGGTCTCATGTTTTTCATCGTGCCGATCCCGACCGATGAGGGGTTCACCATCCCGGTCGCTCTCTTGTCAAACCAGTTGATTGGTTTGATCGGTGATGTCGTTCCGACACTCGCCGTCATCATGATGGGCATCTCCGTGCTCGGTTCGCTTTGGACGTACATGGCCAAACCGGCGTTCGTCCTTGAGCGGCCACACTTCAATTCACTGTTCAACGTCACGCCATTCTGGTTCGGGATGCGGGTCGTCGGTCTGATTGCCGGGGTGATGACGCTGCTCGTGATCGGGCCGGAGATGATCACATCCGAGTTCACGGGTGGCCTGTTGCTGTATGATTTGATCCCGATTTTGTTCGCGACGTTCTTATTTGCCGGCATGTTGCTGCCGCTCCTATTGAACTTCGGCCTGCTCGAGTTCGTTGGGACGATGCTCATCAAAGTGATGCGCCCGCTCTTCAAACTGCCGGGTCGGGCCTCGCTCGACTCGCTCGCCTCTTGGGTCGGAGATGCGACGATCGGGATTCTGTTGACGACGAAACAATATGAGAACGGCTACTACACGAAACGGGAGGCCGCCGTCATCGCCACGACGTTCTCGGTCGTCTCAATCACGTTCACAATCGTCATCTTGTCGTATATGGATCTCGATGCTTACTTCTTACAATATTATGGCGCCATCGTCGTGTCAGGTATCGTCGCAGCACTCATCATGCCACGGATCTATCCGTTGTCGAAAAAAGCCGACACCCCGTATGAAGAGACCGAACTAAAACCGGAAGAGCCGGTACCGGCCAACGTCTCGATGCCGAAATGGGCGCTCCGTCAAGCGTTGCTCAAGTCACGCTCAAGCAAGAGCTTCGTCGCTACGTTGAAAGACGGGTTCCAAAACGTGCTCGACATGTGGCTCGGTATTTTGCCGATTGTCATGGCCGTCGGGACGATCGCACTCGTCATCGCCGAACATACACCGCTGTTCACGATTCTCGGTAAACCGTTTGAACCGATTTTGATGCTGTTGCAAGTGCCGGAGGCGGAAGCCGCCGCTCAGACGATGGTCGTCGGTTTCGCCGACATGTTCTTGCCAGCCGTGCTCGGCAGCGGTATCGAGAGCGAGATGACACGGTTCATCATCGCCACTGTATCGGTCACGCAGCTCATCTTCATGTCGGAAGTCGGGGGACTGCTCCTCGGGTCGAAACTTCCGATTTCATTCTTCGACCTCGTCCTCATCTTCTTGCTCCGGACGTTCATCACGCTCCCGATCGTAGTCGGGATCGCCCACTTGGTCTTTTGAAGACAGAACGCCTCTTCTCATATTTCCCTGAGAAGAGGCGTTGTTTGTATAATGGAGAAAAGGGAGGGGTGCGCCATGGAACATCATTACGCCGGACAGCTTGAGATTGCGAAAAAAAGCTATGCCGGCATCATCGACCCGGAAGCGTATGTGAACGACCGCTATCATGGACATTGGACGGTGAAATCCAAGCAACGGATTGACGGGGTCCCGGCGTTGCTTCAAAAAGCGTTCAATGGCGGGAAGAACAATTGCACCCTCACATCGATGACGGCCATTTTCCGTTATTACCATGACCACGGCTATCCCAACATCCCTGACGACGTGTTTCAACTCCAGCAAGACGCGCGAGAGATCGCCCTCGCCCATCAGTTCAAAGACGAGAAAGGGACACCGCCGACACGAATCAGTGCGATCATCACAAAACTCTGGTCCCGTTATGGCTATGCTGGGCACGGGAGTTCCCGCTATTTATGGAAGTGGTCGACGTTCGAACGGGAACTGGCCGCCGGTCGACCGTTCATTTTGAACATGGCGAACGGATTTTATAAAAATCATTCCGTTACGGGAATCGGCTATATGATCTTTAAAAAGCCCGGCTTCCCGGACGTCGTCTTGCTCGAGGTGCTCGATAATCGCTCACAGAATATCCGTTATATCGACTTCAACGAGTTCAACTTTTGGGGCAGCATCACGCGCGTCCTTCCTCCTAGCGGACAGTAATTGTGATCCCCCCTCTAAATGCGGTATAGTGAAGTATCATTTCATAAGGACGTGTAACCATGCGTATTAACAAATTTATTAGTGAATCCGGCAAGGCGTCCCGCCGCCAAGCCGATCGTCTCGTCGAAGAAGGGCGGGTCACGATCAACGGGAAGAAAGCGAAAATCGGGGACCAAGTGAACCCGGGTGACGAAGTACTCGTCAACGGTTCAGCCGCCCGCGTCGCCCGCAACAACGTCTACATCGCTGTTCACAAGCCGGTCGGCGTCACGAGCACGACGGAGAAGAAAGTCAAAGGCAACCTCGTCGACCTCGTCAACCACCCGCTCCGCATCTTCAACATCGGCCGGCTCGATAAAGACTCAGAAGGGCTCATCTTGATGACGAACGATGGCGACATCGTCAACGAAATTCTTCGCGCCGAGGGCGAGCACGAGAAGGAATACATTGTCTCGGTCGACAAGCCGATCACACCAGAGTTCGTCGAACAGATGGAAGCGGGCGTCAAAATCCTCGGCCAGAAGACGTTACCGTGTAAAGTTCATCCGCTGTCGAAGTTCGACTTCAACATCACGCTCACGCAAGGACTGAACCGCCAGATCCGTCGTATGTGTGAGACGCTCGGTTACGAGGTATACCGCCTTCAACGCGTGCGCGTCATGAACATCACGCTCGGCAAGCTCCCGCCCGGACAATGGCGCGACCTATCGAAAAAAGAGCGCGAGCAGTTGTTCCGCGAATTGAATTACGAACCGAAAGAGTGGTACTAAAACAAGCCCAGACGCTTTTGTCTGGGCTTGTAAGCGTTCATAGAGAAAGACAATCGTTTCTCTAGTTCCGACGATCTCATGTCGTTTAGGCGAAAAATAGTCAAACGTTCACCAAAACGGGAATAGTTCTATACAGATGATTTTGTAACGGAAAAGAGGTGAATCGTCATGAATGGCGCCTTGTTCCCCCGCACCTCGGTCGGCAAGTGGTCGATCATTCTCATTGGCTTGTTCCTCGCCATGTACGTGCCGTTCTTGTTGCTCGACAACTTCGACACGACGTTCACGTCAACGCTATGGAATGACAATGCCGCACACATGCTTCGGCTCAGCTACATGACCACGTTCTCCGCGCTTGGACTCGGGGCGTTTGTGACCGGCTGGTGGGCCATCTTGAAACAAAAAGAGTACGCCGTCCTCGTCTTCTTCGCGGCCGTTCTCGGTTCAGGATTGTTCGTCCTGCTCGTCATGGAACTGATTGGGGTTTTAGAGTAGACAAAAAGGAGCGCGATGCTCCTTTTTGTTAGCCATTCAAATACCCATCCCAATCATAGTCTTGAATTTCTTGAAACTTCCCGGCCTCGTCCCGTTCATACGCACAAAGCGGTGGTTGTTGAAGAATTCGTAGGATCGAGTCATCAATATTCAAGATGACTCCGATTGACACGATGTAAAAGTTGTCCGCATCACTTAAGTACGCATCATCTTCGTAACCGCTTAAAAACGACCAACCCGAGTCGCCTTCTCCGTGCGGCTCATCGCGCAACATAAAATGAAATTCTTCTCGTTCTAACACGTCCGCGCTGACTGTCACGAGCGTATCGGAGTAATAATCCCATTTGGCTGCATCGGGGTCCTCATGTTCAGTCTGACTGATGTGCTCCATCCCGAACGACACGATCGTACCCGGGGTTATCGGTAAGCGATCCGGCTCATTGTCGAGCACACCTTCAAATCGATTGCCGTCGATTGCTGTGATTTGAACCCACATGCGTTCACCACGATACCCGTCAGCTTCAGCAACTTGAGTCGTAAAAATCAATTTCACGTAGTCATCGACTTTCAACTGATTTAACACTTCTTTGCTCGGAATATAGAACGTGTATGGCGCTTCTTTATGTAAGGATTCCACATTGTCCAAATACCAGTCCATCTAGTCTCCCCCTCATAATCATTCCTTTTGAATATCAGTCTAGCACAGCTATCGTCGCATAAAAAAAGAAACTCAGTCCATTCAAGAACTGAATTTCTTTTTTTATTTAGCCGTGACGCCCCCGTCGACCGGTAGTTCGATGCCGGTGATATGGTTCGCCTCGTCTGACGCGAGGAACAAGACGGCTGCCGCCACCTCATGCGCCGTCCCTAAGTTTGGTAAGGCGACTTGATTCAAGAAATGCTGTTTATAGTCTGGATGCTCCATATGCGGCGCGCTCATCGGCGTGACGATATAGCCCGGGTGGACCGAGTTGACGCGAATGTTATGTTTGCCGTAATCGACGGCTGCTGCTTTCGTGAGTGAGCGGACCGCACCTTTCGATGCCGTATACGCTCCTGCTCCGGCCATACCGGTCAACGCCGAAATTGATGAGATGTTGACGATCGAGCCTCCGAAATTCTTCTCCATGAGCGGGATCGCGTATTGCGTTCCGAGCATGACGCCATCGATGTTGATGCGATACGTCCGCGCCCAATCTTCTTCTGTCTGCTGTAAAAATGGTTTAGCGAGCGCGATGCCAGCGTTGTTGACGAGAATGTCGAGCTTGCCGCACGTTGCTTGGACTTCTGCGTAAACCTTCTCCCAATCTGTACGTGATGTTACGTCATGGCGAATCGCAAGCGCCTCCTCGTCCTGCGCTCGAATCGACTCGACGACGTTCGTTACTGCTTCAAGATTGATATCGGTCGCGACGACCGTCGCCCCTTCTTTTGCGAACAATTTCGCCGTCGCTTCTCCCATACCACTGCCTGCACCTGTGATGACCGCAACTTTCCCCTTTAATCGCATTGAATTCTCTCCATTCTTAAATTATGATAGTCTAACTATCATAATAATAGACGAGGCACATTTGATTCTCAACGAAACTGCCTGAACACGTTATAATGACGAGACAACAAAGAGGTGATTAGATGAACAAACGACAACAAAATAAAGAAGATCGCTTGAATCACATCATCGATCAAGCTGAGACACTTTTTTTGAAAGACGGGTTTGAGCGCGTCCAAATGCAGGACATCGCCGACGCTGCAAACATCGGGGTGGCGACGCTGTTCCGCTATTTCCCGAAAAAAGACCAACTGATCGTTGCGGCCGCCGTCCATAACTTGACGCCGACGTTGCACGTCTTCAAGGAATTGACGGCGCGTCCCGGTGACGCCTATTCAAGACTAGAAGCAATACTCGATTATTTGCTTGGGCAACAGCTTCGTCAGACGAGCCACTCCCGATTCCGCGAGGCGTTCGAGAGCTATGCCTCGTTCGTCGCTTCCCCGCTCCCAGGAATCGATGGCTATATCGAACTACAGCGCCAAATCATGGCGACGCTCGAGCCGCTCATCCAAGACGGGCGGACGGACGGGTCGTTCCGGCACGATATCGACGTGAAAGAGACGGTCATCACCGTCATCAACGCGTTCGGCACGTTCGGCAACAACATCATCTTGAAGTCGCACATCAGTTATTTAGAGAAAGATATCGACCCAATGATCCAACAACGTGTCTTAAAAGAGATGCTGCTCGCTTACGTGCGGGCATGACAAAAGCCCCTTCGCAATTGAAGGGGCTTGATGTTTAGGCAAAAAAAAATGAGCACCTCTCTAAAGAGGTGCTCTCGAAAAGTCTACCGCGTCGAACCACGCTCCACAACGTGCTCCCGAAGGAATGTCCGCCGTCTTACATAGACCAGCTCATCGCATGTACTCAACAATACTCGAATCACGCTTCGTCGTCAATCTTTTGTTTTCTCGCACCTTGACATCTCTCCAAAAACTAGGATAATGAAGAGTGTTAGCACTCTTATGTAAAGAGTGCCAAAATCGAACGGCAAAGGAGAATGGTCATGACAAAAAAACAGTTTCAAGCCGAATCGAAACGAATTTTAGAGTTGATGGTCCACTCAATCTATACACATAAGGACATCTTCCTGCGTGAGCTCATCTCGAACGCGAGTGACGCCATCGACAAGATGTATTACCGCGCCCTCTCGGACGAGGCGATCGACTTCAACAAGGACGACTATTTCGTCAAAGTCGAACTCGACAAAGACGCACGCACCGTCACAATCCGTGACACCGGGATCGGGATGACGGAAGACGAACTCGAATCGAACCTCGGGATCATCGCCAAGAGCGGTTCGCTCGCGATGAAGCAGGCGACGAAGATGGAAGAAGACCACAGCTTGATTGGTCAATTCGGCGTCGGTTTCTACTCGGCGTTCATGGTCGCCGACCGTGTGACGGTCCGGACCCGTTCCGTCGACAGTGACCAAGGATATCTTTGGGAGTCAGACGGCATCGACGGCTATACGATCGAGCCGACGTCTAAACAAGAGATCGGAACCGAGATCGTCCTGCACTTGAAAGCCGACACCGAAGACGATACGTATTCTTCATTCTTAGAGGAATATGAGGTCCGCTCGCTCATCAAGAAGCATTCGGACTTCATCCGCTACCCGATCAAACTCGACGTGACGAAACACCGTCCAAAAGACGACTCGGAAGAATTCGAGGACTATGTCGAAGAAGAGACGATCAACAGTATGGTCCCGATTTGGCGCAAGCGGAAGAACGAACTGACGGACGAGGACTACACGGCGTTCTACCACGAGAAGCGCTACGGTTTCGACGAGCCGCTCAAACATCTCCACTTGAACGTCGACG
Source organism: Exiguobacterium sp. SH31 (assembly GCF_001816105.1). Lineage (NCBI taxonomy): Bacteria > Bacillati > Bacillota > Bacilli > Caryophanales > Exiguobacterium > Exiguobacterium sp. SH31. The sequence goes on along the minus strand of NZ_LYTG01000061.1, from coordinate 14,047 downwards.
GTTCGATCCGCTATCAGTCGATCCTCTATATCCCATCGACGGTCCCGTACGACTACTACACGAAAGAGTTCGAGAAAGGGCTCGAGCTCTACTCGAACGGCGTCTTGATCATGGAGAAATCGCCTGACTTATTGCCGGACTATTTCGGTTTCGTCAAAGGGATGGTCGACTCGGAAGACCTATCGCTCAACATTTCCCGGGAGATGTTGCAGCAGGACCGCCAACTGCGCGTCATCGCTAAGAACGTCAAGTCGAAGATTAAAGGCATGCTCGAGAAGATGCTTCAGAATGAGCGCGAGGACTACGAGAAGTTCTTCGACGCGTTCGGCCGCCAAATCAAGTTCGGCGTCTATGACCAGTTCGGCGCCGCGAAGGATGAGTTGAAGGACTTGCTCTTGTTCCACTCGTCGAACGAGAAAAAGCTCGTCTCGCTGAAAGAATACGTCGAGCGTATGAAAGAGGACCAGAAGTACATCTATTACGCGACGGGCGAATCGATCCATCGTATCGACCTTCTCCCGCAAACGGAACGTTTGAAAGAAGAAGGCTTCGAGATCCTCTATTTCACAGAAGAGATCGACGAGTTTGCCATCAAAGTGCTCCAGTCTTATGAAGACAAAGAGTTCAAGTCGGTCGCGAGCGGTGACCTCGGTCTCGATGATGAGGCGGCGAATTCGCTCAATGAAGACAATAAAAACTTGTTTGCCTTCATGAAGACCGAGCTTGGCGATCGTGTCAAAGAAGTGCGCGCGTCAACTCGTCTCAAGTCGCATCCGGTCTGCTTGACGGTCGCAGGTGACGTCTCGATTGAGATGGAGAAGATCATGAACACGATGCCGAATGGCGGCGGCATGAAAGCAGAAAAAGTGCTCGAAGTGAACGCCGACCACGCCATCTTCCAGACGTTGCAACGCGTCTATACGGAAGACGAGGCAAAAGCAAAACAATATACCGATCTTCTTTACCAGCAAGCACTCCTCATCGAAGGGTTACCGCTTGAAGATCCGGTAGCGTATTCGAATGCGGTATGTGCGTTGATGGCAGAGTGATGAATCAAGGCAGAGGGCGACCTCTGCCTTTTTTATTTTTCCCGATAAAACCAGCGTTTCACCACTTCGTTGAGCAAGACATAGCCGACCAGCAGCCCGAGTAACGTGAATAGAATCGGGAACGGTAACGGATAGAGGCCGAGCAGCGACGCGTTCGGCAAATAAGGCACGACGATCGCGACCGCACCGACAAGGATCGACGCGAATAAGAGGATCGGGGCCGGACGACTGTGATACAGGATCCGGCGTGTCCGCATGATCATCAAGATGAGCAGCTCGGTCAAAATCGAGAAGACGAACCAACCGCTTTGAAACACGGACTCGTTCGCATTGAATAAGACGATCAACACTAAAAACACCGTGTAGTCGAATAAGGAACTGACGAGTCCGAAGACGATCATGAAGCGCCGCACTTCTTTCAAATCCCATCGTCTGGGCACACGCACATCCTCGGTGTCGACTCTATCTTGTGAAATGGCCAGGGCCGGGAAGTCGCTCAAGAAGTTGATCATGAGAATCTGTTTCGGTAACAGCGGCAAAAACGGTAAGAACAACGAGGCCCCGGCCATGCTGAACATGTTCCCGAAGTTGGCGCTCGTCGTCACCATAATATATTTGAGCGTGTTCGCAAACGTCGTCCGGCCGAGGACGATACCACGCAGCAAGACACGTAGGCTCTTTCGAACGAGTACCAAATCAGCCGACTCTTTGGCAATATCGACCGCATTCTCGACCGTCAGACTGACGTCGGCCGCATGGAGCGCCGGTACGTCATTGATTCCGTCACCCATGTACCCGACGACGTGCCCGTTTTTCTTGAGCGCCAAAATAATCCGTTCTTTTTGGTTCGGATCGACCTCGGCAAAGAGTGTCGTCGTCTCGATTTTTTGCCACAGTGCCTCGTCCGACATTCGAACCAAGTCTTTCCCAGTCAGGACACCGGTGACTTTCAGACCGACGGCTTCAGCGGTGTGAAGCGCGATCGAAGCGTTATCGCCTGTGATGATCCGGAGGTCGACACCATAGACGGCAAGTTGACGGATCGTTTCGGCGACATCAGCTTTCGGATGGTCGAATATGAGCAAGAAACCGATGAACGTCATACCGGTCTCATCGTCGACACTGTACTCTTCACGAATCGTCACTCGTTTTTCCGCAACCCCGAGCACCCGGATACCCTCGGCGCTCCAGTTTTCAAATTGAACTTCTAGCTCCATTCGCGCGAACGAGTCGAGCGGGTGGCTCGTCGCGTGCTTCCATACATGGTCGCACGTATCAAGCACACTATGGAAGGCACCTTTCGCCAGCATGCGAACGTCCTGCCCGTCTTGCACGATAACGCTCAAGCGCTCCCGAATGAAGTCGAACGGGACTTCCCCGAGACGCGTCACTGCCGCCACGTCAATCTGGCGGTGACGGCGAATCATATCGTCTAAGTCGTTCTTCATTCCCGTCTGGAGCGTGGCGTTCAAATAGGTGGCTCGGAACACCTCGTCCGAGGAGACCCCGCTCGCATCGACTGCATCGTCGATTCGAATTTGTCCTTCCGTCAGCGTCCCCGTCTTGTCCGTACATAGTACGTCCATGCCCCCAAAGTTCTCGATGGCGGTCAATTTGCGAACGATGACCCCTTCTTGTGCCATTGCTCGTGACCCTTGGGATAGTGTGATACTGATGATGGCACTGAGAAGTTGCGGTGTGATCCCGACCGCAAGCGCCACAGCAAACAAGAGCGAGTCGATGACATCCCGCTCGAACCAAACGTTGATGGCGAAGACGACAAGTGTCAGCACGAGCATGATGCGCGTCAACAGATAACCGAAATGACGGATTCCTCGTTCGAACTCCGTCTCCGGAGGGCGGAGCGTCAACCGCTTCGCGATTTCACCGTATTCGGTCGTCCGTCCCGTGTGAACGACGAGCATCGCCGCGTTCCCGCTTTGGATGCTTGTTCCCATATAGACGCAGTTGAAGCGTTGTTCTAACGACTGGTCAGGCGCCGTCACGCCGACTTGTTTTTTGACCGCACCCGACTCCCCGGTCAGCATCGACTGATTGACGAAACAATGCTCGCTCGTCAGAAGAATCCCATCAGCCGGCACCAAGCTCCCTGCTGACAGTTCGACGACATCGCCTGGGTACTAATTCAATGGCAGGCACGTCGATCAAGTTGCCGTCGCGCCAAACTAAGACGTGGACTTTCACTTTGTCACGCAATTCTTCCACCGCTTTGCTCGCATGAAATTCTTGAAAATAACTGAGGACGGCACTCGCCAAGATGATTGTTAGAATGATGCCCGCATCGATATAGTCACCCGTCAGTGCCGAGATGAGCGTCGCACCGAGCAGAATGAGAATGATCGGACTTTTAAATTGTCCAAGCAATAACGCAAGCCGGGTAAAGCGGCGTTCTTTGGCGAGCGCATTTAATCCAAATTCGACTTGACGACGCTTGGCCTCAGTAGAACTGAGACCGTGAGTTGATGAGTCGAGTGCTTGGATTAAGTCAATAGAAGGACGGGACCAATATACATCTGTCTGGACATCTCTCATGACCGTTGCCTTCTTTCATAATGAAAATAAATATGGATGTGGCTACATGAGTTGTATTCCCGTTTTTAGATGAGATGCTTGATTTGTTTTCGTTTATCCTACAAACAGGATCACAAATAGACATGATACAATTGAGCAGGATAATTGTAGAACAACTAAACAAACGAGGTGACATATGCTGTTCGAAAAAAACAAACTATACAAACGCTCTGTCCTTCACGATCAATACGGCGGGAGTCGTCAACGTGGAATTAGTACTCCGAACAAACATAAGCTAATCTTTATTTTTGATAGCGGGATGGATGAAGAGTTTGGATACAAGAATGGCTGGAGTGAAGACGACGGTTTATATTATTACAGTGGTGAGGGTCAGGAAGGAAACCAATCTTTTTCTTTTGGAAACAAAGCTCTTCTAAACCATATCGAAAATGGAGAAGACGTCTATCTCTTCGAATCACTTGGAAAAGGTAATTATCGCTTCGTGGATCAACTTATTTTAATCGGTTACGACATTCAATTCGGAATTGATAAACACCATAACCAGCGCGAAGTAATCGTTTTTGCATTCGAACCGCTACACGTTGTTCAAGAAGAAGCCCATCATTTTGCATCAACCATGCGCTATAAAACCGTTGAAGAGTTAAATGAAATTGCTTTACGTGATCCGAAACGAGCTACTGGTTTAAGTGTGCCAGCTCGAAAATTACAAGTTCGCGAACAAACAGCAGCTCTTTATTACGCTGTGCTGGCTCGGGCAAATAATTGCTGTGAAGCTTGTGGAAACCAAGCCCCGTTTGAAACAGAAGAAGGTCCTTATCTCGAACTCCATTCTTTATATAAAGAATCAGATGATGGATTATCACGTCCCGATCAAGTGGCTGCGTTATGCCCAAATTGCCATGCTCGCATGCACAAAGGAAAAGACGGAGCGGGCTATAATAAACAACTGATTCATAAGTTAACAACTTGACGAACCTTAATCCAATCTGGATAAGGTTTTTTTGTATGCAATTGATAAAATGTCGATCATTTACGAGAATGAAGCATCTAATCCCTTCTTTACTCTTTTTAATCAAAAGCTATTCTACTCATTTTATATGAGTTTGAGAAAACAAATTAGCAGTTTTAATGTAACCGTTTTCTTTACCGCTACGATGCGATTTTTAATAAATACCTTGATAGATCAACCTTTTAGGCAGCATGCATACGTCTTGACAATTTCGCCTAGTTATATGAAATTAGTATTACATTATAATTATTCTAGTAGAGACAGAGTCCCGCTAGAGTAAAAAACCAAGGAGGACATACCCCATGTCATTAATCGGCAAAGAAATCTTACCATTCACAGCACAAGCGTTCCAAACAGGTGAATTCCTCGAAGTATCAGACAACAACCTTAAAGGTCAATGGAGCGTCGTTTGCTTCTACCCGGCTGACTTCACATTCGTCTGCCCGACTGAACTTGAAGACCTTCAAAACGAATACGCGACATTGAAAGACCTCGGCGTCGAAGTCTACTCAGTGTCTACAGATACGCACTTCACACATAAAGCTTGGCACGAAACGTCAGAGAAAATCGGCAAGATCGAATACATCATGATCGGCGACCCGTCACACACGATCTCACGCAACTTTGACGTCTTGAACGAAGCAGATGGCCTTGCTGACCGCGGTACGTTCATCATCGACCCAGACGGCGTCATCCAAACTGTTGAAATCAACGCAGACGGCATCGGCCGCGACGCGAGCACGCTCGTAAACAAAGTCAAAGCAGCACAATACGTCCGCAACAACCCAGGCGAAGTTTGCCCAGCGAAATGGGAAGAAGGCTCAGCGACACTTCGTCCAAGCCTCGATCTCGTTGGCAAGTTGTAAGGAGCGGATTCTATGTTAGAAGCAGATATTAAACAACAATTAGACCAATACTTGCAGCTCATGGAGGGCGACGTCGTCCTCCGTGTGAACGCTGGTGATGACGCGGTCTCTAAAGAGATGCTCGACCTCGTGAACGAACTTGCGAGCATGTCGTCACGCATCTCAGTCGAGAACGTCACACTCGTTCGCACACCGAGCTTCAGCGTGAACCGTCCGTCTGAAGAGACGGGCATCGTCTTCGCCGGGATCCCGCTCGGTCATGAGTTCACGTCACTCGTCCTCGCGTTGCTCCAAGTGAGCGGCCGAGCGCCGAAAGTAGACGCAGATGCGATCAAGCAAATCCAAAACATCCAAGGGACGTACCACTTCGAGTCGTACATCAGCCTCAGCTGCCATAACTGTCCGGACGTCGTCCAAGCACTTAACGTCATGAGCGTGCTCAACCCGAACATCACACACACGATGATCGACGGCGGCGCGTTCAAGGCAGAAGTCGAAGCGAAAGAAATCATGGCCGTCCCGACCGTCTTCTTGAACGGAGAAGCGTTCGGTAACGGACGGATGTCGCTCGAAGAGATCTTGGCGAAACTCGGCACAGGTCCTGACGCTTCGGCGTTCGAAGACAAAGAGGCGTATGACGTCCTCGTCATCGGTGGTGGTCCGGCTGGTGCAAGTGCGGCCGTTTACGCAGCTCGTAAAGGCATTCGTACCGGCATCGTCGCTGAACGCTTCGGTGGTCAAGTGATGGACACGATGGGCATCGAGAACTTCATCGGCACGTCGTACACGGAAGGTCCAAAACTCGTCGCGAGCTTAGAGGAACACGTGAAAGCATATGGCGTCGACGTCATGAATCTTCAACGCGCGAAGCGCCTTGAGAAGAAAGACCTCGTCGAAGTCGAACTTGAAAACGGCGCGATTCTGAAGAGTAAGAGTGTCATCTTGTCGACAGGGGCACGCTGGCGCAACGTCAACGTCCCAGGCGAAGCCGAGTTTAAAAACAAAGGTGTCGCCTACTGCCCACACTGTGACGGTCCACTCTTCGAAGGCAAGCGTGTCGCGGTCATCGGCGGCGGTAACTCTGGGATTGAAGCGGCCATCGACCTCGCCGGCATCGTCAAGCACGTCACGGTACTCGAGTTCGCACCTGAACTGAAGGCCGACCAAGTACTTCAAAACCGTCTTCACAGTCTACCGAACGTGACCGTCGTCACGAACGCCCAGACGACTGAAATCACGGGTACTGACAAAGTGAACGGGATCTCGTACATGTCTCGTGAGACGAACGAAACGCATCACGTCGAACTTGAAGGCGTCTTCGTCCAGATCGGCCTCGTCCCGAACACGGACTGGCTCGATACGGTCGAACGCAACAACTTCGGAGAGGTCATCGTCGACCGTCATGGTTCGACGAACATCTCAGGCGTGTTCGCGGCAGGCGACTGCACGAACAGTGCCTACAAACAGATCATCATCTCGATGGGCTCTGGTGCGACAGCCGCACTCGGTGCTTTCGACTACATGATTCGCAACTAAACAGGAAACGCGTCCTCACATTGGAGGACGCGTTTTTTATAGTTCAAATGACTTCCCAGTGTCCGGGATGAACAGGATCGACTCCCCCGTTTCCGTTTCAAACACATAAGCGACAGTTGGGTTGAACGGATTCCAGTCGTCCCCGCTTGTTCGCACACTCTCCTTATAAGTGACACTCCCATGCGTTGTGGACAATTCTTGTTCCGCGGCAGCGACCGAGTAAGTCGGAATCGAAAGTACGATCGTAGTGCCGACCTCTCTTTCGGGTATAAATACCTAGAGGAGGTGAACATCATGTCGAAGCATAAAGCGTATAAATTCCGGATCTATCCGACAAGAGAGCAGGAGATCCTGATCGCTAAGACGATCGGTTGTTCACGCTTCGTCTTCAACCACTTCTTGGCGAAGTGGGAAGAAACCTACAAGGCGACAGGGAAAGGCTTGTCCTACGGTTCCTGTTCGAAAGAAATCCCTTTGTTGAAGCAAGAGTTCGACTGGCTGAGGGAGGTCGATAGCACATCTGTCCAGACGAGCGTCAAACATCTGGCCGAGGCGTATGACCGCTTCTTCAAGAGGCAGAACGAACGGCCACGGTTCAAATCGAAGCGGAACCCCGTCCAATCCTATAAGACGAACATCCAAGGCAAGTCTCAACTTCCTGAGGTGTCGATCGTCGGCAACCGGCTAAAGCTCCCGAAGTTGAAGTGGGTCCGGTTCGCCAACTCGAAGCAGGTCGAGGGCCGCATCTTGAACGCCACGATCCGACGTAACGCCTCAGGCAAATACTTCGTCTCCCTCCTCGTCGAGCAGGAGATCGACGAACTGCCGAAGACCGGCTCAACCGTCGGCGTCGACGTCGGGCTCAAGAACTTCGCCGTCCTGTCCGACGGCACGGTGTACCAAAACGACCGCTATTTCCGCACGCTCGAGAAGAGACTGGCGCGCGAGCAGCGCAAGCTCTCCCGCCGTCAGCTCATCGCCCTGGACAAGAACATCAAGCTGTCCGAGGCGAGGAACTATCAGAAACAAAAACGCAAGGTCGCCCGCATCCATGAGAAGATCGCCAACAAGCGTACCGACTTCCTGCACAAGGTATCGACCGAGATCGTCAAAAACCACGACGTCATCGGCATCGAGACCCTGCAGGTCAAGCACATGCAGAAGGACCGCAAGTTCAGCAAATCTATCTCCGATGTCAGTTGGTCGGAGTTCTTCCGCATGCTCGCATACAAGGCGGACTGGTACGGGAAGATCGTCGTGAAGGTCGGCAAGACCTTCGCCTCGAGCCAGCTCTGTTCGAGTTGCGGCCATCAACACAAAGACGTGAAGCATCTTGGTCTGCGTGAGTGGACATGCCCGGGCTGCGGGATCCACCACGACCGCGATGTGAACGCAGGACTGAATCTCAAACAAGAAGCTGAACGAATCGTGGCTTCTTCAACCGTCGGGACGACGGGGCTAGCCTGATCAGGTTCCGGTCGTTAGACTGGATCACTCAGGAATCCTCCACCTCTAAGCGAAGCGTAGGTGGGGGTAGTTCAAGTCTCGGATACGTGAGCTTCACTAAAATCAATATCGAAATCATCCAACCGATCGGCACACCGAATGTCGCCGCACCTCCGTACCACGCGTCATTCACGTAAAGTAACGTAACCGACACTAATAAACCACCTGCCCACCACCATTTCATCCCGATCACCTTACTTTAATTATCCCAAAAACAGGAAAATAGGCAACTTCATTTTATTTTATTCTAACCGCTTCAAACGTTTCATTCCCCGGGAAAGTGGAATAGCCGAGAAGAGAACGTATTTCCACGGAGGAGGCATTTTATGAACATTCCGACCATCAAACTACACGACGGTTACGAGATTCCAGCTATCGGACTCGGCACCGTCTTCTTACGAGGCGAGACCGGTGTCGACGCCATCACGAGCGCGATCCGTAACGGTTATCGTCTCATCGACTCAGCGATTCGCTACGACAACGAAGGCGCGCTCGGGGAAGCAGTCCGCCAGTCCGGTATCCCGCGTGAGCAGTTATTTTTGACGTCGAAACTGCGTGGTCAATATTTCGATTATGATGAGGCCCTCAATATGATTCAAGAGTCGCTCTACCGGGCCAACCTCGACTATTGGGACTTATTTTTACTCCACTGGCCGAACCCGAAGCAAGATAAATACGTCGAGGCATGGCGCGCGCTCATCCAAGCGAAAAAAAACGGATGGATCCGCTCGATCGGCGTCTCGAACTTCATGCCTGAGCATCTCGATCGCTTGATCGAAGAGACGGGTGAGACACCGGTCATCAACCAAATCGAGCTCCATCCCTACTTCTCTCAAGTCGAGCAACGTCAAGCCGACAAAAAGCGAGATATCGTCACTGAGGCGTGGAGTCCGCTCAGCCGGGCCCGGACCGTCATCCATGATGAGACGATCACCGAGCTCGCCAACCAAAAAGGTAAGACGGTGTCGCAAGTCATCCTGCGTTGGCACATCCAGCTTGGCGTCATCCCGCTCCCGCGTTCGTCGAGCGAGCTGCACCAACAAGAAAATCTCGACGTCTTCAACTTCGAGTTGACCGAGGACGAGATGGAGACCATCAATGCGTTGACGAAACCCGATGGCCGCATCGACAACCAAGACCCGAGAGAATACGAAGAATTCTAAAAAAAATGAGCCGCATGGGCTCATTTTTTTCGTTAAAACGCCGGGATCGCCGTTTCGTCGTAATTCTCTTCTAAGAACGCACGGACTTCGTCGCTCGTGAGCGCTTCACCGAGTTTCTGGATCGCTTCATCGTCCTTGTTGTCTTCACGGGCGACGAGCGTGATGGCGAAGTCGTTCTCGACCCCTTCCGTCAAGAGCGCGTCGCTCTTCGGTGTAAGGTTGAGCGGTGCCGCGTACGCCGGCGTCATGAGGACCGCGTCGACGTCGTCATAGGCACGCGCGAGCATGAGAAGGTCGACTTCTTCGAACTTGAGGTTTTTCGGGTTGTCCGTGATGTCCGCTTGCGTGTAATACGAGCCGGTCTTCTCCCCGAGCTTGATCACGTCATGCTGCGCGAGGAGCGAAAGTGAGCGGTCGATGTTCGAGACGTCGTTCGCGATCGCGATCGTCGCGCCTTCTGGGATGTCGTCGATGTTGTCGTACTCTTTCGAGTAGACGCCGTAGTTGGCGAAATAGATCGGTTCAATCGGGACGAGGTTGGCGTCATTGCTGCGGTTGAACTCTTCCATGTACGGGACGTGCTGGAAGAAGTTCGCATCGACTTCTTTCGCCGCGAGCGCCGTGTTCGGTTGCACGTTGTCGCCGAGGACGACGATTTCGAGTTCGATGTTGTCTTCTGCGAGCTGGTCTTTTGCGATCTCGAGCATGTCGGTCATCGGTGGGATGAGCGAGGCGACTTTGAGCGTCTGCGGCTCGTTTGACGGTGTTTCCGTCGTTGTTTCGTTGTCAGTTCCACACGCCGCGAGGACGAGAGTGAGTGAGGCGAAGAGTGCCATCAATTTTTTCATGGATTTTCCTTCTTTCTATATATGATTAGCGTTTGTCGATGACCCGGGCCACCGTCGTACCGGTGAACTGGATCAGCTGGACGAAGACGAGCATGATGAAGATCATGTACAGCATCAGCTCCGTCTTGAACTGTTGATAGCCGTAGCGGATGGCGAAGTCGCCGATGCCGCCGCCCCCGACCACCCCCATGATGGTCGAGTACGAGATGAAGCTGATGATCGACGTCGTCAGCCCGAGGACGAGTCCGGACCGGGCCTCGACGTATAAAAATTTGAAGATGACGTCTTTAATCGACGCCCCCATCGATACGGCCGCCTCGACAACGCCGCGCGGGACGTCTAGGAGCGACTGCTCGACGAGACGAGAGTAGTGGGCGATGGCGATGATCGCGAGTGGCACGGTCGCTGCCGCCGTCCCGAGCGCCGTTCCGATGATGAGCCGCGTAAATGGAATCAAAAACACGACGAGGAGCAGGAACGGGAACGAGCGGACGATGTTGACGACCAAGTTGAGCACCGAGAAGACGGCCCGATTCTCGAGCAACTGCCCTTTCCGGGACAAGTAGAGCCACGTCCCGAGCGGTAAGCCGACGAGGACGGCGGCGAGGATCGAGACGCCGACCATGATGAACGTCTCACCGATCGAGCGCCAAATCTCGGTTTGATATTGAACGAGCACGTCAGGCATCCGGCTCACCCGCCTTTCGCAACTCGTTGACGAACCAGGCCGGATTATTGTCGATTTCCGGGACACCACGCGGGACGAGATCGAGCGTCTCGTACACCGATCCATCCGCCATGACGGTCACGCGGTCACACACTTGCTTGATGACGTCCATCTCGTGGGTGACGATGACGATCGTGACACCGAGCGCCTCGTTGATCGACTTCAGCACGCCGAGAATCTCGGCCGTCGTGTTCGGGTCGAGCGACGAAGTCGGCTCGTCACATAACAAGACGTGCGGTTCGTTCGCGAGCGCTCGGGCGATGGCGACGCGTTGCTTTTGCCCGCCGCTCAGCTGGGCCGGGTACTTGTCCTTGAACGACTCGAGTCCGACAAAGCGGAGGCATTCGAGCACCCGTTCCTCATGCTTCGTTTTTGGTCGCCTGGCCAGTTTGAGCGGGGCGACCACGTTGTCATATACCGTCTTGTTGCCGACGAGGTTGAACTGTTGAAAGATCATCCCGATGACGTGTCGCTGTTCGCGGAGTTGCCGGCTCGATAGACTCGTCAGTTCGTTCCCATCGACCGTGACCGTCCCTGCGTCCGGCGTCTCGAGCAAGTTCATCAGGCGCAGCAGCGTCGACTTGCCGGCACCGCTCGCACCGATGATACCGTATACCTCGCCTCGTTCAATCTGAAGCGAGACGTCACGGACCGCCTCGTCACGACCAAACTGTTTGCTTACATTCGTTAACGTGATCATAGACCGTCCCTTTCTTTTATGATGAAAAAGTGGATGATAACCGTTATCCATTTTAGCGAACTAAAGTAAAAATGTCAGTTGAAGCGCTTCAATGAAAAAAGAACCGCTCTCACGGTCCTTCAAATCGGATGCCGCTTGAAATGCTCGGCGATGTGATACCGCATTGCATCACGGTTCTCGGCGAAAATACGGTGCCGGTGACCGTTACCGCCTGACGGATGCGGAAACCCGCTGACAACCCGTTCTGATGCAAGAAGCCCACGGTCGACGAGCGTCTCGACGGCCCGGCGCACGTTGACACCCATCGGCAAAATGAGCGCGTCTTCGAGGACGGCCATCTCGTCAGCGAAACTGCCTTCGACGTAAGAACGGAACAGGTCCGTTCTTAATATGTCTGGACTTGAGCCGTTGTAGTTCTTCCCTTTATAGAACACCGGATAAGGCAACACGGCCGTATTTTGGACGAGATGGTTCGCCTCACCGAACAAGTCGAGCGTCGTCTCGATGTTGAGATGGCGATGCAAGTCCAAGTCATCGAGCATCGTCACCAAGTTCTTACGGATCGGACCTGAGAAGCTGCCGCGCTGTTTAACGACTCGTAACGCTGTTTCGTCCGAGGCATCAGCCAAGTCGCGGATCGCCTCGAACGACTGTCGCATTTGATAAAGACCCGGCGTGATGCCAGCAATGACGACTTTGGCGTTCGGATTGATGTATTCGAACGGGGCATAATAAATGGTCAATTGCTTCTTCGGGTCTTCCTCGAGAAGAAACGTCTCGCTCTTCAACGTCGTTTCGTCCATGTCAGGAAGCTCAATGATTTTCTGTTTATAGGCTTGAAACAGGTCGGTTCGTGTCGGCACGATTCATCCTCCTTTCGTGTTCTGTCTTATACTGTTCCCCAAAATCATTATGTGAAAAAAGTTCATGAAAGCGACAAGACTTCGCCTTTAGTTAAGCGTTTTCATTCCCTTTTTTATGCTATTCTTTTCTTGTCAGTTTGGTAATTACATATCTTTAATTACCTATAATTAGGATGGGGAGCGTGGGATAAAGTGAAAGCAGTCGTAGTCAATTCATCTAACAAAGCGAATATCGAAGTGGTTGAAAAGGAGTTGCGACCACTAAATTCTGGAGAGGCGCTTGTCGACGTCGAGTATTGTGGCGTATGTCACACAGACCTACACGTTGCCGCGGGAGATTTCGGTGATGTCCAAGGCCGCGTACTCGGACACGAAGGCATCGGGATCGTTTCAAAAATTGCTGACGACGTAACGAGTTTGAAAGTCGGAGACCGCGTCAGTATCGCCTGGATGTATCATGCCTGCGGGCGTTGTGAGTACTGTACGACTGGACGTGAAACGTTCTGCCGCCACGTACAAAACGCTGGATATAGCGTTGATGGCGGGATGGCCGAGCAAAGTATCGTAATGGCCGATTTCACTGTCAAAGTACCAGACGGACTCGATCCAGCACAAGCTTCGAGTATCACGTGTGCCGGTGTCACGACGTATAAAGCCATTAAAGTGGCTGACGTGAAGCCAGGTCAAATCGTTGTTATCTATGGATGCGGTGGTCTTGGTAACCTGGCAATTCAGTACGCCAAACACGTGTTCAATGCGTACGTCGTCGCAGTCGACATCAATGACGACAAACTAAAACTCGCTAAAGACAGCGGCGCCGATATGATCATCAATCCAGTGACAGAGGGCGCTGCGGACAAAATCATCCAAGAGCAACTCGGGGGCGCACATGCAGCGGTCGTCACGGCCGTTTCAAAAGTAGCCTTCAACTCTGCGGTCGACGCTGTAAGAGCGTGTGGAAAAGTTGTCGCGGTCGGACTTCCGTCTGAAACAATGGATTTGAATATCCCACGTCTCGTCCTCGATGGCATCGAAGTCGTCGGATCACTCGTCGGTACACGTAAAGACTTAGAAGAGGCTTTCCAATTCGGGGCCGAAGGAAAGGTCGTACCGGTCGTCCAGAAACGTTGCCTCCACGAAGTCCAAGATATTTTCGAAGAGATGGAACAAGGTAAAATTCAAGGACGAATGGTCATCGATTTCAAAAATAAAGAATGCCAGTAAAAA
>NZ_LYTG01000060.1:0-44068 GCF_001816105.1 Exiguobacterium sp. SH31 | reverse complement strand
TTTTTTACTGGCGTCTAAACCGGGTCATCGTATGACATGATCATCTGTTCAGTTGAAATTGAGATACTAGCGCATTGACGCGCCCTATCCGCTTTTGTATAGTTAGGAACGACAAAACAGAATAGGAGTGACCAATTTGACTCCATACGAACAACTTACGCCAACGCACCTTTTGGATTTGCTCGGTGAGCGCCACGATCAAATCCGGCGCATTAGCGAACGGGCATGGAACGAACAACATGATATTTACATCTCCAACTCGGAATGGTACATCCTCGCCCGCATCTACCGAAAGAATCCGACCATCTCCGAAGTGACACGGAACGTCCATGTGTCACGCCAGGCGATCCATAAACTGATCAAGAACTTGAAGACAAAAGAGCTTGTCACGGTGACCGACCACCCGACGAGCCGAAAAGACAAATGCATTCAGCTGACCGACCTCGGTATCCGCTGTTATGAACAAAACGAGGCGCTAAAAGCCGATCTCGAACAAAAAATTGCCACGACACTCGGCGACGATGCGTTTAATCAGTTGCAGACGTTGCTCCAAACCGACTGGAAACTGTGATCTCTTCTCATAATAAGAAGGGGTTTTTTCCGTCTGTGCGGCCTTCAATGTCAACCGGGTTGACAATTTACATCAATTACCTCTATAATGGATATTAGGAAGAGGTGATCGATTTGTTCAAAATTGATGATTTAATCATCTATTCGACCCACGGAGTTTGTCGCATTGACGAAATTTCCGATATGACGGTCGCAGGTGAGACGAAGTCGTACTATACGCTCCATCCAATCAACAACGCGCAGAAGCTACAGATCAGTATTCCGGTCGATAGTGACAAAGTCATGATGTTGACACTCTTGGAAGCTAAAGAAGCAAAAGAGATCCTCGAATCGTTCCGCTCTCCTGGTGTCGAATGGAATCCCCATCCGAATAACCGGAACCGCGAATTCTTGCATGTCGTTCATTCGGGCAACCGTCACGATATCGCTCAAGTCATCAACACGCTTGCTCGGAGACAAACCGAAGCAGTCTCGTTGAACAAAAAGTTATATGAACAGGATCGTAAGATTTTAGAAAATGCTAAAACGATTCTTGTGAAAGAACTTTCACTCGCGCTTCATTTGTCGGAAGAAGTCATCGATCAACAGATTGCCGCTTATTTGAGCGCTGAACCTGTTGCCGCCACTTGATTGGACCCTTCTATATGAAGCGGTCTTTTTTTTATGTCAAAATTTAAAAGAAAAAGCGAGAATATTTTCGCATTCTCGCTTCAACCGATTCAATTGTGCACGACACCCTTTTCTTTCAAGCCGAGCGCCATTGCCGTCGATTCGTGGATCGTCTTGAACAGCTCAGGATGGTCTGAGAGAGAGACGCCGTACGATGGCACCATCGCCTTGATCTTCGGCTCCCATTCCGGCAACTGCTCAGGGAAGCACTGCTCGAGCACTTTCAACATGACGTGGACCGCTGTCGACGCACCGGGTGACGCACCGAGGAGAGCCGCGACCGAACCGTCTTCCGCACTGACGACTTCTGTCCCGAATTGGAGCGTGCCTTTGCCTGCTGGCGTGTCTTTGATGACTTGCACCCGCTGACCGGCGACGACGATTTCCCAATCCTCGTTTTTCGCGGTCGGGATGAACTCACGGAGCTCGTCCATCCGCTTGTCGTGCGACAAGAGCACTTGCTCGATCAAATATTTCGTGAGCGGCATCTCTTTCGCCCCGGCCGCAAGCATCGTCACGACGTTGTACGGTTTGACCGATTGGATGAGGTCGAGGTTCGAGCCTGTCTTCAAGAACTTCGGCGTAAAGCCGGCGAACGGTCCGAACAAGAGCTCTTTCTGTCCATCGATGTAACGTGTATCAAGATGCGGCACCGACATCGGCGGCGCGCCGACTTTCGCCTTACCGTATACTTTGGCGTGGTGCTGCTCGATGACGTCACGGTTTTTACAGACGAGGAACAACCCGCTCACCGGGAATCCGCCGATATGCTTCGACTCCGGGATACCCGTCTTTTGCAACAGCGGCAAGCTGCCGCCACCGCCGCCGATAAAGAGGAACGGCGCCGTATGCGTCTCGATCGTATTCGCCTCGATGTCCTTCACTTTCACTTCCCATAGCCCGTCTGACAACCGTGTCACGTCCTCGACGCTATGCTTGTAGTTGACCTCGACATCATGATTCGTCAAATGGTCAAACAGCACCCGCGTCAGCGCGCCAAAGTTGACGTCCGTCCCTGAGTCAATTTTCGTCGCGGCAATCGGCTCATCGATCGTGCGACCTTCCATGACGATCGGCATCCATTCGCGCAACTGCTCCGGATCGTCCGATAAGACCATACCATCGAACAACGGATTATTTGTTAGCGCTTCCAAACGTTTTTTCAAGAAGCGGATATCTTTCTCCCCTTGGACCATGCTCATATGTGGGATCGAGCGGATAAAGTCTTCCGGTTGTTGGATCAATCCTTTGTTCACCAAATGCGCCCAAAACTGGCGCGAGATTTGGAACTGCTCGTTGACGTTAATCGCTTTTGAGATGTCGAGCGTACCGTCCGGCTTCTCAGTCGTATAGTTCAACTCGCAGAGGGCGGCATGCCCGGTCCCAGCATTATTCCATTCGTTCGAGCTTTCTTCCCCTGCGCTTGCGAGCTTCTCGAACACTTTGACTTCCCACTCCGGTACGAGCTCTTTAAAGAGCGACCCGAGCGTCGCGCTCATAATTCCCGCACCAATCAAAATGACGTCTGTTCTCTTCTGGACACTGCTCATTAAAACCCCATCCTTCTCCCCTGGATTTGTGTATGAAACGATTCAGTAAATCCCCATTCGCCGATCGTTTCTTTGTAATCGTTATACTGATTATAACGCTTTTGTGATGAAAGATAAGGGTTAAGTAGTGAAAATAGAGATGAAACTTTTAAGAAGAATTCGGCTCATTAATCGTGAAGGGAGAAAATTACCATGAGGCGAGGCGTCAGTTTTAAAATACCGAACAACTACGGGACTTATTTATTAGAAATACTGAAACCAATCGAATTGAGCCGTTACAGGTGGTTCATTGGCGGTGAAGAATCTTACACGGTAAGGGATGACGAGTTAAGTGAGCTGTTATTCCATGAACCGACTGTGATGGATGGAGAAGCGTTTGGCGATTTAATCAGCCAAGACCAACACTATCTCATCTTTTTGAATCTAAAAGCTTTTCCAGCCGGACCGGTGACGGATGTCGAAACGTATGAGGCATTCCTCGACAGCCCTTGCGAATTTGCCCTATTGATTGTCGACAGCACGTTCGTCGACATCTATTGTAAAAATCAACGAATCATTGAATCATTTTATGACCATGCGCTCTCATGTGAATTCAAAGAAGTCGCCTACCTGACCGACGCCAACGATATGAGAACAAGTTTGACCGTCTAGTAAGCACCCATCCCTATAACAAAGGAGAATCCATTATGCCAACCATCTACCTCGTCCGTCACTGTTCGGCCACCGGTCAAGAACCTGAGGCTCCGCTCACGGAAGCCGGTCAAATCCAGGCGATCGCCTTGCGCGATTTTTTCGAAGACGTCCCGATCGAGCGCATCATCTCGAGCGATTACACTCGGGCCGTCGCTTCAATCACACCTGTCGCTAACGAGCGGAACTTAACGATCAAACAGGAACCGAAGCTTCGTGAGCGCATCCTCTCGCTCGAACCGCGGGCTGATTGGTTCGACCTACTCCGCCACTCGTTCGACGACCCTTCGTTCAAGTTACCCGAAGCTGAATCGGGCCTAGACGCAACTGCTCGGATTTTGGACGTCGTCACTCAAATAAACGGTTCGACGATTCTCGTGACGCACGGCAATCTGCTCGCGCTTCTGTTACAACATGTGGATAACCGGTTTGATTTCGGGACGTGGCGGAATCTTAGTAATCCGGACGTCTATCAGTTAGAATTTGTGGATAACTTTTTTTCAGTCAAACGCGTCTGGTCGGATCCTGCCTGTGGATAACGTTATCCACAGAAAAAGCCGTCTCATCACGAGACGGCTTCACTGTTTCACTTTTCCACAAAGAACATCGAGATCGCACCTAGGCCGACGTGCGTGCCGACCGAGACACCCATCTGCATCAGATAGATCTCACCTTCGAAGTCCGATTCGGCTTGGATTTTCACTTTCAAGTTCTCAGCGATTTTCTGGTCCGATGTATAACCGATGATGATAAAGTTCGTGATGTCCTTATCGTAGCGTTTAATGAACTCGTCCGTGTAGTGCTTGAGCACTTTCCGAGTTCCGCGTTCTTTGGCGACGATGGCACCTTTCCCGTTCTTCATGCTCATGATCGGCTTGACCATCAACAGCTTGCCGATGATCGCGCTCGCGTTCGAGATACGGCCACTCTTGATCAAATGATCCAAGTCGTCGACCGACAAGAAGTGTTTCACTTTCATCTTATACGCCTCATTGAAGTCGACGAGTTCCTCGAACGTCGCACCCGCTTCACGCATCTGTGCGCTCTTCATAAGTAACCAACCGCTGCCGTGGCTCATCGAACGGGAATCGACGATATGAATCTTCACCGTCGAATCCGGATGCGCCTCTTCAAAATATTCTTTGCCGAGCACGGCCGATTGATACGAACCACTCGTCCCACTCGACATGCAGATACATAAAATTTCGTGATGGCCGGCCGTGACGGCATCTTCCATCAGCTTCAAAAACGTCGCCGGGCTCGGCATCGCCGTCGTCGGAAATTCCGGTAGCGCTTCCAACATTCCGTAAAACTCATCGGGCTGAATATCGACGCGGTCTTCATACGACTTATTGTTCATCGTGATGATGAGCGGAGCTACACCGATATCATATTTTGCTAAAATGTCGTCTGATAAATCGCAAGTTGAGTCGGCTAGTAATTTAATCATAGTATCCTCCAAATTGTCTCCTAAGGTGACGGGAATCGTCCTAGTTCACTACGCCGATTAAGACGTCAAGACAGGACACCTTTAGTGTACCAAATATAGAGGGTTTGATGTTTTTTTACTAGGCTCAATGTGCGACTTATTCATGTTTTTGAATCGATGTGCGAATTCGGGTCGTATACACTACAGGATTCACTATTCCTCACATGCAAAACAGCATATAATGCTAACACTAAGCTTGTAGCCGTAAGGAGAAGACATGATGCAAAAACGACTTTCTTGGAAGCAGCTGAAATGGTTGGTTCCATTCCTATTGATTGGCCTGATTCTTTATCAGAGCGGGCAAGAACTACAAAACTTATCGCTCGCAGCCGCCTTCTCGGCGTTAGAAAAACTGACAGGATTCGAACAATCCAGCTTGATCCTTCTTGGCTTGCTCGCTGTCCTGACGATGACCGGATACGACTACTTTTTACTCCGCTCATTGAACGTTCATATCCCGTTCCACAAGTTGCTTCGTGCGGCTTGGATCACCAACTCGATGAACGGCATGCTCGGGTTCGGCGGCGTCATCGGCATCGCACTCAGGACCTCGCTGTATCGTCCGTACACGGATACATTGCGACTGCTCCGGGCTATCGGTTGGATGACACCGACGCTGATCAGCGGACTGTCTCTACTGTCGATCGGGGTCCTCTCCGGCCTATTTCCGGCCACAACGCTGATATCGACGAAGCAGTGGATTTGGCCCATATTGCTGGCAACGCTAGCCGTCTTGCCACTTTACATCTATATGACCCGCAAACGATCGAACTTGAGCTGGTCGACGTTACTCGGCTACATCGCCACATCATTCGCGGAATGGGTGACAGCAGGACTCGTCGCCTTGTACGCCTTGTATCTCCTCGGCGGGGACGCCCCGGTTGCTAGTATGCTGGGCGTATTCATCGTCGCCACAATCGTCGGGGTCGTTTCACTCGTCCCAGGCGGAGCCGGCTCGTTTGATCTATTGTATTTGGTCGGGATGACGCAGCTCGGCATCGATCAAGAGATTGTCTTGTCATCCTTGATCGTCTATCGGTTCGTCTACTTCATCGTCCCGTTCATGGTTGGTTTGTTTTTAGCAGCGATCGCCTTCGGGGACCAGGTCGTCAAACAAATCGAATACAAACCGATAATCGGCTCATCGTATGAAATCGGGACGGTCGTCTGGCGCACCGTTTTGCGGACACTCGCCAAGACCGGTCGGCTCGCCGGCAGTCTGATCGCTTTGATGACGAGTCTCGTCCTCTGGTTTCAAACGCTGCTCCCGAGTGTGGCCCCGCTTTATGTGACAGCTCCTTGGATGCAATGGGTCGGGACGCTTTGTCTGTTCGTTGCCGGACTCCTGACGTTAGTGAGCACCTACGGCATGTATATCCGCACGAAACGGGTGCTGTGGATCACGGCTGTGTCGTTCTTCTTCGCGACGCTTGGTATATTCGCACGCGGGTTCAATTTGTTCGAAGCGTTGGTCGTGGTCGGATTTGCCTTGTTCGTTTGGCTGACCCGAAACCAGCACACGCGGTATCGCTCGATCCTGACCATCAGCCGCTTCTTCCGAAACGTGTTGTATGTCAGTCTATATGTCGGGACACATGCGATTTTGCTCCAGTCATTCAGTCAAAGCGACACGATTTTCTTTGAACCGGATCAAGCCGCCCTGTTAAGCGTGAGCGCTGTCATGATATCAGGCCTGCTATTGAGTGTCCTGTTTGTCTTGTTTAACCGTCTGAAACGTCCCCGTCTTGGTGAGGCGTTCGAACCGGTGCGCTTTGAACGGTTCCAGACGACGCATGCGACATCACACACGTTTGATTTGGCTTACATGAATGACAAGCGCGTCTATTATGGCCCTGATGACAACGCCTGCCTGCTGTTCGCGTTATCTGGTAATCACGCAATCGTTTTAGGAGACATACAAGGTGAGACGAGTGCCGCCTCCGAGCTGTTGATTCAGTTCATTGAGGCGACCGACCATCTCGGCTATGTCCCGTTGTTCTATCAAGCCACACCGAACTGGATGCCGCGCCTGCATGACGCTGGCTTCACGTTTTTCAAGCTTGGCGAAGAGGCGACGATCAATGTCGATACGTTCTCACTGACAGGTAAAAAGCGCGCGAACATGCGCTCCCTAAACAACCAGTTCATAAAAAAAGGCTTTACCGTGGACGTGATCACGCGACCGAACGAGGCGATCATCACCTCGCTGAAAGATATTTCCGAAGAATGGATCGGCAATCGCAGTGAGAAAGGCTTCTCGCTCGGATTTTTCAACGAGCAGTCCCTATCACATTATCCGACGGCGCTGCTGAAGGACGTCGATGGGCAAATCGTCGCCTTCATCACGCTGCTGCGCGGGCATGGTACCGTATCGATTGACTTGATGCGCTCGTGTTGTAACGCCCCGCCCGGCTCAATCGAAGTACTGATTCTTCACGTAATCGAGTGGGCGCGGGAGAATGAATATGCCGATGTCGGGCTCGGAGTCGCCCCACTCGCATCGGTCGGTGAGCATACGTTCGCTTACTGGCCCGAGCGGATCGCGGCGGACATCTTCGAAAACATCAGCTACATTTATCCGTTCAGTGGGTTAAGGCAATTTAAGAACAAGTTCAAACCGACGTGGGAAGGCCGCTACTTGGCGTTCCGGCAACGACGGACGCTCCTGCCTTCCTTGTTGCGCACGGCCCGGCTGATCAGTCGAAAAAAGATACAATGACAAAAGAAAGGAGCGCTACTGATGTCTCATGAAACTCCACGTATCGGTTCTGCGGAAATCAATAAAGTGATTCGTGAACACTTGTCTCCGGCGTTGCGAGAGCAGGGTTTTCAAAAGGTGAATACACGGCACAATTGGAAATTTAATGAGCACAACATTTGGGTGATTGATGTGACAGCGGTCGGGTCATATTTCTCCGATGTAACCGGTTGGCCGTCAATGTCTGTCTTTGTCGAATGCGGAATTTACTATCCATTTTTAAATACTGGCGACTTTGATGTGAAAATAGGAAAAAAAGGAGAATCGCTACCGAGAGTCCACCATTGTTACTTGCGCCTATCCCTCGACAGTACACTGGACCAATCGGCTTACACACAAACGTTAAAGAATCAAGCTGAGCGAAGTCGAAAAGACCTTTGGTGGATTGAGCCCGATGGTTCAAATGTTGACGATGTAGTCATGAACATACGTGATGTGGTTCTCAATCAAGCCATCCCTTGGTTCGAGAAGTATGTGGACTGGTCACTCGTAATGGAACAGTTCAAAAACAATCACAGCCCTTCATTCTTTCAAGAACTAAAAGGGAAGATCGATCACTATCGACATACTTGAACATCTTTTAATACATGAAAACGCCCCGACATGATGATGATATGCTCCCCAATAGGTAGACAGATGAAATAACAAATCTGTTTATCTATTGGGGAGTGTTTTTTTATGGCGAGAAGTCGGCATTCGATTGAACAAAAACTGAGTGCACTACGTATGCTGGAAGAAGGAACATGCACCTGGAAGGAAATCGAGGAGGCTCATGACGTCTCTATGGATACCCTTCAGTTGTGGAAAGTGAAATTCGATACCGGTGGGATCGATGCGTTGAAGGAGTCGAAGACATGGAAACATTACACCAAGGAACAGAAGATCGCGGCCGTACGTGACTATCTCGATGGGTTCACCAAAATGGAGGTTCTCTCCAAACATCATATTAGTAGTTGGTCGGTTCTATATCGGTGGATCAAGAAGTATACTGGTCATAGCGAGTTAACAGATTCGAGAAAAGGGATGGATCGAGCTATGGCCAAAGGGAGAAAGACAACATTCGAGGAACGCATGGAGATCGTCAGGTATTGCCTGGACAACGGACGGAACTATCAACGGACGGCCGAGATATTCGCCGTGTCGTACCAGCAGGTCTATGGCTGGACGAAAAATATGACGCCGACGGCGTGCACGGGCTCGAGGACCGGCGCGGACGGACAAAGCAAGAAGAGGAACTGACCAACGAGGAGAAGCTTGAACGTCGCATCCAACAGATCGAGCGGGAGAACGAGCGCCTTCGGGCCGAGAACCTGTTCCTAAAAAAGTTAGAGGAGATCGAGAGGAGAGGTTGATCAGCCAGATCCGGCTACAATTGCGTTACACGGCCATCAAGGAAATGTCGATAAGCGACACGTTCCCGGTCGTGCTCTTATGCGAGATCGCGCAGGTCTCACGGGCCGCCTATTATAAATGGTTAAAACGTACCGTCTCGGTACGCGAGGAAGAGAACTTGAGTCTACTGGAGGACATCCGTCTCCTCTACGATCAGGTGAACGGGACCTACGGGTATCGACGGATCACCATGACGGTCAATCGGAGACGACGCCAGCATGGCCTGCCGGCATACAACGAGAAGCGGGTCTATCGTCTCATGCGCATCCACGAGATCCGTTCGGTCATCCGCCAGAAGCGAAAACGGTACAAAAAGTCTTCACCGCAGCATGTGGCCGAGAACCTGATGAACCGAGAATTCAGCGCGTCCCGACCGGACGAGAAATGGTGCACCGACGTCACCGAGTTCAAATATGGCGCCGGGAGGAGGGCGTATCTGAGCGCGATCATCGACCTCTATGACGGCTCGATCGTCGCCTATCGCATCGGGAAATCCAACAACAATGGGCTCGTCTTCCAGACGATGATCCCAGCGATCGCGGGGCTCCGTACAGGAGCGGGTCCGATGATCCATAGCGACCGAGGGTTTCAATATACATCGAGAGGGTTCAAACGCATGGTGGAAGACGCAAAACTGACCCACAGCATGTCTCGCGTCGGACGTTGTCTCGACAACGCCCCGATCGAGGGTTTTTGGGGTACCCTGAAAGTCGAGATGTACTACCTGCGTGAGTTCCAGGCCTATAGCGAACTCACGTCGGCCATCGAGGCCTACATATCGTTCTACAACCATGATCGTCTCCAGAAACGACTAAACGGCTTGAGCCCTGTCGAATACAGGGCTCAAGCCGCCTAGGCTGGTTTTCATTATTTACCCTGTCTACCTGACGGGGAGCAGTTCATGATGTCGAGGCGTTTTCATTATTTTACTTCTACTTCAACGTTATCAATCGTCACATCGTGCGCACCGAGCGGTGAACCGTCCGTGCGTCCGAGCAAGAATTTCAATCCTGTCATATCGGTTTGTCCCATCGTGAGCTCAAACTCATACGTTTTCGTCTCAGGTCCGACTTGAACGATTTGGCTCAAGTAACGCGTATACGCCGCGTTCTCGACCGTCACTTCCATATTGCGTGCGACTGTCGAAGAAGCATCGAAACGGACGACATACGTCTGTCCCTGGTGCAGTTCAAGACCGCCTTGCTCAAGCAAGACGCTCCAAGGTTCCTGTCCTTCTTGCCCGATCGAGATTTGAGCGGCTTCGTTCACCGCTTCAACCGCGGCTTGCGCATCGAAGTGCACGTAAGAGCCCCAATGTGTCAACCCGTCCGTGAACGATCCGTTCTTCAGCGGAGACGGGTCGATCGCGATCGGTGTCACATCGAACAGTTTGACGTCGTCAAGCTCAATTGAGCCTTTCGCCGAACCGAGTACGAACTGGAGCTGGCTCAACAGGTCCGTCGCTTGTCCCATCGTGAACGGGATCTCGATCGTTTCAAACTCGCGCGTCAACGCGACGTCTTGAAGCGGGAGATACGCGTTGCCGTCCGCTCCATTCAAACCGACTTGAAGTGCTTTGATGCGTTCCGCTCTCGCTTTAAAGCGCAACACGTAGTCATGACCTTCCGTCAGTTGAATCCCGTTTTGGACGAGCGTTGCCGGTTCGCCCTTTTTCGGGTTCGTCACGAACTTGAAGTGACGCAACTTCTCGTCAACTGTAGCCGTCCCTTTCGTTGCGCCCGGGTCGAACTGCCAGTATGTCAAGCGGTCCATCGCGCCTTGGTCAAACGTTCCGTTGTAGACCAAGTTCCCGTCGCCGAGCGCTGGTTTCGTCGCGTTCGGGTCAAGTGCTGCACGTTCGGCTTGTTCGACACGGACGTTCCCGATTTGAACGCCTGACGTGCTAAGTCCCATGTTGAACTCGAGACGCGCCGCGAGATCCGTGTCTTCCGTCATATCAAACGTCATCGAATATGTCTGTACGTCTGTCGTCAAATCGAATGAACCTTCATCCGAGTATTTCGCGTAGCCGCGGTCTGGTCCGCCGCCGACTTTCACGGCGATCGAACGGGCCGAATCGGCACTCGCGTCGAACGTCACTTTATAGTGTCCGCCTTTACCGAGTGAGACGTTTTGAATCAATTGGTGCGAATATGGCTGACTGCCGGCTTGAGTGATCGAGATGTCGGCAAAGCGTGAGCCTGCTTGTTCGATGACATCAACCGTCCCGACGCCGCCAAAGTCTGGCAAGGCCACATAGTTCCAGTACGTCGGATCGAGCGCTTGCGAACCGTTCGTCACGGTCGTGATCGGCTCCGTGTAATCTTGGTCGTAGACGAGGTTTCCGTCTTCAGACGGTTGTTTCGCTCCGTCGGGCAATACGATTTCTTCGTCCGTGTACACCGGTTCGACCGCCTTGCGGTAGTCGCGGTTCTGTAAATCGAACACACGAACGTAATCGACTTCCATCTCGGCCGGGAACGGTGTCGTCGCATCGACGTCCCCGTCAAACCAACCGCCGACGGCCAAGTTCATCACGAGGTAGAAGTTTTGGTCAAACGGCGCTGGGTAGCTGTACTTCGTCGCCTGGTTCAACCCTTTCGAGTACCAGTCGTTTTGCGTCTGATAGAGCTCTCCATCAACGTACCAGCGCAACTCGCCAGGCTCCCACTCGACGGCATATGTATGCCATTGATTGATGCCGTCACCTTCTTCAAAGTGATAGTCTTTGCCTGTATATTTGTTGTTCGGCCAGTTCTCGCCATAGTGAATCGTCCCGGCGACTTTGTCAGGCTGGCTGCCCCATGATTCCATGATGTCGATTTCGCCAGACGATGCCCAGGCACCGTAACGATCTTGTTCCGGCAACATCCAAAACGCCGGCCACAAACCTTTCCCGGTCGGTAGTTTTGCCCGCATCTCATAGCGACCGTATGTTTTACTGAACTTGCCTTTCGTCGTCAGCTTCGCCGATGTGAAGTCATACGTCCCGAGTTCGTCCGTCACTTGTTCTTTTTTCGCGCGGATGACGAGCTTGCCGTCTTTTACGAAAGCGTTTTCGTTTTTGTCCGTATAAAATTGCTTCTCATTGTTTCCCCAACCCGGTGTGACCGGAGTTCCATCTTGATCTTTCAGCCAGTTCCCTGTATCGAAATTCCACTTCGTTTGGTCAATCTTTGATTTGTTGAACTCATCTGACCAGACGAGCTTCCATTTCGTGTTGTCTTTTTTCTCCGGTTTTTCGGCAGATGCTCCTTGTGCGGCTGACAAGACAAGACCGGTCCCGAGTGCAAGTGCGACCCATTTCTTCATTACATTTCCTCCTTTGACATGAATGAAGGCAGGGACGACGCAATCGACCTTGCCTTTATTAAGTGACGCACACATTGAAAACGCTTTCCGAAAGCGCTTTCGTTAATCTTATTATAAATTTTTTCCATGCCTCGATTCAACCATTTTCTTGAAGTGAAATGAAAATGACATAAAAAAGCATCGACGATGAATCAAGTCGATGCTTCCGTAACTGTCCAATCTGAAATCGTGACTTTGAATCCAAGCGCCTCCGTATCCGGACTACAGGCGTACGGTCCGACGCGTAACGTCGACACGTCATGGAGATGGGCGATTCTTAGTTGTTCACGCCTGCCGTCCCCATATTCGAAGAACACCTCGACATCACCGTCTGTGTAGACGAGCTCGAACGTCAATGGTCCGTTCACTTCTTCGTTCGAAAAGTCCCGCGTCGACCAATCCGAGTAACCAAAGGACGTGACGACGGCCCCAAGGTGTGACGGTCCATCCGGGATATACTCGACCGACGTCTTGAGCCAATGGTCGTCATTCGCATACAACAAAATGCCGGCCTGGTCGTATGTATGGCTCGGCTTCATCTCAATCGTTGCCTGGCACGTGAAGCGCTTGGCCGATATGTCCTTCACCAAGGCGTGCGCCGTCATCCGGTTGAACCCATAATGGGTGTTCCGCCAAAAGTCGGTGTCGGCTTCTGTTTGGAAGGTGAGTCTCTCCTGTACGTCTGTTGCTCTCGGCTCATTGATCCACGTGTACTGCTGCCACATGATTGATCCCTCCCCATTGGCCTCGCATCGCGAACAGAAGTGGAATCATCGGTTCGTGATACGGAATAAATTCTCCTGACCGAATCATGTCGAGGATGGTCGTCTCGTCCGCCCACTGCACCGCCTGGACTTCTGATTCCTGGAGCGTCAAGCTATCGAGATCGACTTCCGTTTCGACGAGATAGATATCATCAAATCCTTCGTCGAAGTTGACCGTCAAATGCGGGCGCGTGTTTGATAAGTCGAGTTTCAATCCAATCTCTTCTTCGAGTTCGCGCATCGCCGCCTGTTGACTCGTATCGCCAACCGTGGCACTGCCGCCGACCGTGATGTCCCACATGTTCGACCAGCCGTCTTTGAACGGTTGGCGCTGTTGAATCAACATCTGCCCATCCTTGTTAAAGATACAGACGTGGATGACAAGATGGTAATCGCCATTCTCGAGACGATTGCCCCGCTGCCACGTCCGCCCTGTCTTTTCTCGGTCAACGTTATAGACGTCCCAAAACTCCATCGTTCAATCCCCTTTATGTGGCCGCACTCGCTGCCGCTTGATCTGATTTCACACAATCGATGGCGACGACGATCGAGATGAGCATGTGCTCCATCGTCTCATCGATCACTTGAATCTCATACGTGTCGCCCCATGACAACCATTTTTTCTGGACGCTGCCGATGACTTGCCCGTTCTGTGTCACCTCGAAGTCCATATCCCACCAGTCGCCATCGATTTCAATCCCTGCTGCATCAATCGTATAACGCGGTTTGAAGAAGGTGAACTCTTTTGAGATCGTCATCGTCTCCTCACCCTCGACGTCGACGTAAAACTTCGGTAAGAAGCTGAATGTCTTTTTCGTAATGGTCGTGATCTCCCGCCCATCCTTGTCCGAGATGGTGAACGACTTCGGCAGCTTCATAAAGCTCCCTTCGACGAAATACATATCGTTTTCATCCGCGTCCTTGATCGTGAACCGTCCGCGCAAGCTGAAGACTTTCTGTTTCATGTAAAGCGTGTTCATCGTCATCCCTCCAATTTATGTCTGTTGTCCTCTATACGAGTATATACCCGACTATGGTTCATTTTTTCTGATGGAATGAATGTTCACGCCGACACAACAGGGCGTATAATGAGATGAGGAGGTGAGAGATTGATTTCTGAAAAAGTAAAACAAGCTGTCGCTGAAACGATTCAACGTGAGACCGACGCTGATTTCATCTTGTTATTCGGGTCATTCGCCAAAGGAACAGATCGTGAGGATAGTGATGTCGATTTAGCATACTTCGGTCAGAAGCGACTCTCACCATATAATCGCTTTGCCTTGGCGAGCGAATTAGCGCTTCTATGCGGGCGAGACGTCGACTTGATCGATATCCGTGAAGTCGACACCGTCTTTGCCATGCAAATTTTCTCAGAGGGCGTTCCATTATCGATTCAAGATCAGAACGAATTTACGCGACAACAGATGAAAGCCTTTCGGATGTATGCTGAATTGAACGAACAACGAGACATCGTCTTGAAAGAAATCAAAGCTAGAGGAAGTGTATTCGATGAATGATGTTGTGTTGAACAAAGTGACGACAATCGAGCGCTGTCTTCAGCGAATCCATGACGTGTATGACGATAATCCAGATCACCTAAACGATTTCACGAAGCAAGACAGTATCATTCTCAACATCCAACGCGCCTGTGAAGCGAGTATCGATATCGCGATGTACCTAGTCAGTCAAAAAAAGTTGGGCGTTCCTAAGACGAGCCGGGACGGGTTCATCATGCTCGAGGAAGCAGGTATCATTGATAGTGCCTTAGCGAAGACGCTCATGAACATGGTCGGATTCCGTAATATCGCCGTCCACGACTACCAAGCACTCCAACTCGAAATTCTTGAAGCGATTCTCGAAAAGCACATCGATGATTTTAAAACGTTCACAAAAATCATTCTGCAACTGGATGTGTGACAGTCATGGGCGAACAAATCTCAATCGAACTAAATGTCGACTCTTTAACTTATGAAACTCAAATCGTCGGTGATATCTCCTTCATTATTGACTCTTATATATATTTCCCTGGCCAAGGCTGGTCCGATTTTGTCGTCATCGTCTTGAAATGGTGGATTGACAGTTGTCGTGCCCTTTTATCCGCGCCACTACACGAAAAGTATTCATTCTCCTTTATGGACGGACGAGACGATGTGATTGCGAGAAAAGTGAACGCGACAGAGGCCGAACTCCTATACGTAGGCAGTGATACACGTCACGTGCTCATGGGAACTGTATTGATCGAAGAGCTGAAACAGGCCCTCATCAAAACGACATACCAGCTTCTCAACGCGATCGACCGGAACGGATGGGAGAATGAAGAGGCCGAGACGTTACGTCACGCCGTAAAATCACTTGAACGCATATAAAGAACGCCGCCTCGTTTCCGAGACGGCGTTTTTCAATTATCCGTTCTTCATACTGAACGAGTCAGCAAGCGTGAACGTAATGTCTTTCACGTCGAGACCTCCGAGTGTGAAGTAAAGCTGCAAGTAGTTGTGTTGGTTCAAGAAGAACAGTTGCTTCGTCTGCGTCACCCATTCCCCGCCCGTTCCGTTAAACGTGAACGTCGGACCCGGGATGTTGTTCGCAAATAGCGTCACAGGCATTTGAGCGAGCTCTCCTGCTTCCGAACGGGCCGTGATCGTCACGTCGTACGTGCCCGTCTCATCGACCGATACGGCGAAGACGTGCGTGTTTCCCGTCGATGTGTCCGCGTCGATCAAGCTGACGCTCTCTCCGTTCGCAAGATGCTGATACGTCACATCGAAATCGATCGTTTGTCCTGCTTCTTCGTCGAGTCCGATCACTTCGACTGAACCGTCATGAAGCCCGAGCAGACGCTCCATCGCCGGAGACTGCAAGACGAAGCGGCAAATGTTCGCCGCACTCCGCAACAGTTCCGCCCGCGTCAACGTACCGGCAGCGAGTGCCGCTCCCGTATTGTCGTCGAACGAGTTCGTATCCGGACGGTCGACGACCATGTACAAGTCGTTCTGCGACTGGACCATCGCCGCCGTGTTCTGACGGTTCGCCGGCTCATCTTCATGGTGGTTCACTTTCGCCCACCAGTCGGTCATGACGATGCCTTCAAAGCCCCACTCGTCGCGAAGGACACGTGTGTTCTGATCATACAGCCCGGCCGTCCAGACGCCGTTGACGGCACCGTACGTCGTCATGATCGACGTCGCCTTGCCTTCTTTGACGGCCATCTCGAACCCTTTCAAATAAATCTCGCGCAACGCCCGTTCCGAGACGACCGAGTCGATGTCGTGGCGGTGCGCTTCTTGGTTGTTGGCGCTGAAGTGTTTGAGCGTACCGGTCACGCCGACGCGGTGCATCCCGTTCAACTGGGCGATCGCCATCTTGCCCGTCACGTGCGGATCTTCCGAGAAGTACTCGAAGTTCCGTCCGTTGAGCGGATTACGATGGATGTTCATCCCTGGTCCGAGCAACGTGTCGACGCGGTTTTTCCGCATCTCGAGTCCCGTCATCTCGAACAGGTCTTCGATCAACGCCACGTTGAAGCTTGACGCCAACAGCGTCCCGTTCGGCAACGCGAACGCCTTCGTGCCGATGTCCATCCGGATACCAGACGGACCGTCCGCGCAACAAGCGGCCGGAATGTCGAGCTCGTTCAAACGGTCCGACACGCCGCCGAACGCGGCGGCCGTCCCTGGTGTCACGCGAGGCGAATTCATGCCTTGTCCGCGGACGATACAGGCGAGGTCCTCATCCGTCAACTGGTCGAGGAACGTCTCAAGCTCGGCTTTCCCGTGATAGACGTCCGTCAGCTTCAAGCCGTTGTCGCTTGTCTGATGGCGCTGCATCGGACGTTCGGCGAGATAACGTGCCTCGACGTCAACTTGGCGCAGCGGTGTTTCTTCATAGCTGACTTCATATCCTTGACCGCTTGCGACCGGCTTGATGCGGTCAAACGGTGTGACCGGCGCCATGTTCTCGCTGAGCGTCTCGACGACTTGTAGTTCGGCGAGCTCATAGTCAAAGACCGCGACAGCTGAACGGACGTCCGTCCCAGCGTGAATCCGGTACGTCCCTGCTTCTAAGACAAAGCTCGATGCGTGTCCGGTGACGCCACGATCGTCATAGCTCGCAAAGTCCGTGACCGGGACGGAGAATTCGAGCGTTTGCCGCTCTCCTGGTGCAAGCAGACCTGTCTTATCGAACGCGACGAGGGCGCGCGCCGGGTTACCGAGGACGCCTTGCGGCTTCTCGACATACAGTTGCACGACTTCTTTCCCGTCAACTGCCCCGGTGTTCGTCACCGCGACGTTGATCGTAATCAAACCGTTCTGTTCACTCGCTTCAACGACTTCCGTGCTGAAACTTGTGTACGACAACCCGAAACCGAATGGATAGAGCACCTCGTCTTTCGCGAACGTCTCGAAATAGCGATAGCCGACATAAATATCTTCTTGATAAATTCCTTTGTCGGCGTGACCAAAGTTTTTCGTCGACGGATAGTCGTCAATCGACCGGGCGATCGTGTCTGTCAACTTGCCGGACGGACTGACTTTGCCTGTGAGTACATCGACGAGCCCGGTCCCACCTTCTAATCCCCCTTGCCATGCGTAAAGAATCGCGCTCGGCTCATAGTCCGTCGCCCACTTCATATCGATGATGTTGCCGACGTTCAAGACGACGGCCGTCTTCGTAAACGCCTTCGACACTTTCTCGATCAACTCGTTCTCGATCTCGGTCAACAAGTAGCTGCTCGGGTCGGCCGTGTTGTCACGGTCCTCACCCGCCGTACGCCCGATCATGATGAGCGCCATATCCGACTTGGCTGCCGCTTCCGCGACGAGCGCGTCCGTGACGGCCATCTCCGGCTGTGACCACGGTTCGCCGGCCCAGCCGACACCTTTGTCGAACGGGTTTTCTTCGACCCACGCCTCATACGTCTGAAGGAGCGACTCGTTCAGCTGGATACCTTCGCTCGCTTGGAGCGCCTCGAGCGGACTCGTCACGTGGGAGACGTTGACCATCCCGCCTGAGCCGGTCCCGCTCTTATAGTAATTGAATTGGCTGCGACCGAACACGGACACGGTCGTCCCCGCCTGGATCGGTAGCGTCTGTTCGTTCTTTAAGAGGACAGCCCCTTCGGCGACCGCCGTTCGCGCCAGTTGTTTATACGTATCCCAGTTCAATGTGTAATGTTTCATGTTGTCAGCTCCTTCATTTCGTTTGCGATTTCGTTTATACAGTCTTCAGCTTGCGGATAGTCCCCGATTTTATCGAGGAAGGCGTGGTCCATCCCTCGGTATTGGATCAGTCTCGTCTTCACGCCGTCGCGCGCGAGTTTCCGCGCATACGCCTCGCCTTCTAAGCGCAAATAATCGTACTCCGCCGTCACGATGAGCGCGGGCGAAAGGTTCTTCAAGTCATCTGCCAAAAGCGGCGATACGAGCGGATGCGTCACGTCAGTCGCACCTTGTAAATAAATGTTGTTGAACATCGAATCCGCGTCGCTGAGCGCTAGCACCATCCCGCGCATCAAGTCGTGATGATGTCCGATATCATATTGTGCGATGTCCCATGCGTAATCATCTGTCGGGACCGACCCTAAATTGACGACCGGATAGATGAGTGCCTGGAAGCTGATCATGCTCGTCTGTTGCGCACGATCGAGTAAACAGCAGCCGGTCGCCAAATTCCCCCCGGCGCTGTCGCCCGCGACGGCGATAGTGTCTCGCAACACCCCGAGCGCATCGGCCTGGTCGTATACCCATTTGACCGCTTGAAAGCAATCATGCAAGCCAGCCGGGAACGGATGCTCCGGCGCGAGCCGATAGTCGACCGAGACGACGACCGCGTTCGCTTTCTCAGCGAGCGCTTTGCACGGGTTCTCGACCGTATCGAGTGTCCCGCCGAAAAAACCGCCGCCGTGGAAGAACAGGACGGCCGGTAACGGCTCACCTGACTCGGGCCGATAGAGTCGGGCCGGGATGTCGCCTTCAAGGCTTGGAATCGTGATCGGTTCCGTCGTGATAGGACGTGTCGTCACGTCACGGTTCGGCCAGCCCATGCTCGCGCGGACGGCCTCAAGGTCAAACGGTGCCGGTGCCTCATCGCCTGTTACGTGTTGATTGGTGTTCGCTAACACGCGCGGGTCGAGGTCGCCTTGTTTGTTTAAGTCCGGGATCGGTTTGATCGTCGTCTCGATGCCATCAATCGTCTCTCGAATATGTACTGCACTTAACTCGTCAACTAACCGTTCGTATGAGTTACTTTGAGTCGACATGAACTGAATGCTCCTTTCTCAATCACCGCTACCTTGCTGATGACAGCTTTATCCGTTGACTTAAATCTTACTTGTTCAGACACGGCTTCAAATTCGGTCGTGTCATCGGTGAAATGTTGACGCAACTAGCGTTAGACGGTAGACGTCAGGTCGACCTCTCCCCCTTCGCACTCGCTCGATTTCACGGATGAACGACGAACCGCTCCCTTTCGTGTATAATGAGACGTAATCCAAATTGCTAATGAAAATTTCTACAACAGAAGTTTCTTACACGAAAACGAGGTAAACATATGAATCAACCAAACTTTGCGGACTACCGCTTAAGTGAAGACATCCAACGCGCACTCGGTATCATGAAGTACGTGGCACCGACAGAAGTGCAACAGAAAGTCATCCCGCTCGCACTCGAGCACCAAGATCTAGTCGTCAAAGCACAGACCGGGAGCGGCAAGACGGCCGCATTCGGCATTCCTATCACTGAAATGATCGAGTGGGAAGAAAACAAACCACAAGTGTTAATTCTCACACCGACACGCGAGCTCGCCGTCCAAGTCCGGGAAGACATGACGAACATCGGCCGCTTCAAACGAATCAAGGCGACTGCCGTTTACGGGAAAGAACCGTTCTCAAAACAACGTGAAGACTTGAAACAGAAGACGCATATCGTCGTCGGGACACCGGGACGTGTCATGGACCATATCGAACGTGAAACGCTCGTCTTGGACCAAATCAAGTACTTGATCATCGATGAGGCAGACGAGATGTTGAACCGCGGCTTCCTCGCCGACGTCGAAGCCATCATTCAAAAGCTACCGACTGATCGCGTCACGATGGTGTTCTCGGCCACGTTCCCGAATGACATCGAGCGTCTGTGCAAACAACACATGAACGAGCCGACCCGCATCTCGATCGAGTCTGCTGGCGTCACGGCCTCGACGATCGAGCACGGCTTGATCGAAGTCCGCAATGAAGACAAGTTGTCGGTGTTACAAGACATCACTGTCGTCGAAAATCCTGACAGCTGCCTCATCTTCTGCCGGACGAAAGAACATGTCGACACCGTGTACAGCGAGCTCGACAAGGCCGGCTATTCTTGCGAACGGCTCCATGGCGGACTCGAGCAAGAAGACCGGTTCGCCGTCATGGAAGGGTTCAAGACGGGCAACTTCCGTTATCTCGTCGCGACAGACGTCGCAGCACGCGGCATCGATATCGATAACGTCAATCTCGTCATCAACTATGACGTGCCGATGGAAAAAGAGAGCTACGTACACCGGACCGGACGGACAGGCCGTGCCGGTAACAAAGGGAAAGCTCTTACGCTCGCGACTCCTTATGAAGGTAAATTCGTTCGCGCCATCGAAGCGTTCATCAAGTTCGAGATCCCGATGATGGACGCCCCAACCGAAGCACAAGTCGCTCGCGGCAAAGCGGCGTTCGAAGAGAAGTTGAGCGGTCGACGCGTCGTCCGTAACAACAAGACGGCCCGCATCAACCAAGACATCCTGAAGCTTCACTTCAGCGGCGGGAAGAAGAAAAAACTTCGTGCCATCGACTTCGTCGGCACGATCGCCAAAATCCCAGGTGTGACAGTCGAAGACATCGGCATCATCACGATCACCGATCAGATGACGTACGTCGACATCTTGAACGGGAAAGGCTCACTCGTCCTTCAGGCGATGGAGTCGACACCGATCAAAGGCAAAAAGCTAAAAGTGAGTAAAGCACATAAATAACCAATCCAGGTCTCGGAGAGTTTGATCTCTCCGAGCCTTTTTTATGTTTTGACCACGTTATCGAAAGCGCTTTCGAAAAACAGTAAAAAAATAGCGGTTTCGAGAGAACGCTTTCAACAGAATCATACCGATAACACGTCTTGAATTCAACCTTCCTCACCTAATTGTCAAAAAAAGGCTCAGGCAATGTCGCCTGAACCTTCATCTCTCACTCTAAAAATTTCAATTCCGCATTGTTTCGTGCACGATATCCGGTCACTTCTACCTTGCATACAGAGCACAGCCAGCGTACGAATCACCGTTCACCATTTCCCGTGAAATACATAACATCGTAAAGAGAACAATCGCTGCGAGCACATGCTCAATCAGCTCTGTCGGGTGCAACGGATTTCGTCCAGCCGAGATGAATTAGTCGAACAGTTCTTCCGAGATCAACTTGAATCCTTCGATTTCCGTGTCCTCTTCTAATTCGATTAACAGACATCGTTTGCCTTTCACGTTCACTTGCTTCACGTATTTCAAATCTTGCGGGCTGATCGTGATATTCGCGACTTTCGTGTTGATTTTAATCGACTTCGACGTATACTTCGGGACGACGCTGCTCGCCTTCATCTCGTATTTCGTGTCATCGACGACTTGTTTGAACGCCTGCTCGACTTTCTCCGTCGTCACGTCCTCGACGCCACTCGCTTTCAAGACGACCTCGACCGCTCGTGCGTCAAGCATCGGGACCGTCTCGTCCTCGTCCTCACGCTCTTCTTCCGCGACGATCAAATAATTGATCTCTTCATAGACGGTGGCGAGCGTCGCCAAGTTGACTTCCTCCCCGATAACGGCTTTGACGACTTCTTCGAACATCGCTTTCTCTTCGACCGCCGTCACGATCTCGGTGCCATTCAACACGTTCTCGATAAAACCGAAGTCCGGTTGGTGCGCCTTCTGGGCCGCATACAAGACATGGTTGACGTCGGCCGCGTTGTCCGTGAAACACGGGAACAAGAAACCGCCGACGGGTGCGTCGAGTTTGATGATGGGATTAATGAAGACGTTCGATTTGTACTCACGTTCGATAAAGTCGAACACGAGCGACTGTTTCGGCAGTTCGGTCTGGTTGATGCTGCCGAGGATGAACCGCGACGTGTAAACCTCGTCGCGCATATCGATTTCCGTCTCTTCAGAATGACGCCGCGTCGGTTTATTGTATTGGAAGCGAATGAACGTGACGACGACATCTTTTTCGAACGGAGCGTCTTGAACCATCTTCAACGCGACTTTCTGCATCGAAGCGGCCCAGTCCTCTGTGTCATCCGTTTGCAATCCTTTGTACAATAGCGTCTGCGTATGGTCGGTCTGACCCGCTTCCGGGGTCCGGAACTTCACTTCAAACAGCTTCTCGTCGAGCTTACCGCCGAGTACTTTCTTGAAACTCGTCAAAAATAGCTCCTGATGCTCTTGCTCCAAAAACGGGAACGACCGCATCTCTTCGTGGAAGATCTCGTTGCTGTCTTGCCGGATGTAAATATTATAAATTTCAGCGATTTTGACCGCTTCCGCATTCAACTTGAAATGCTTGCGGATTGCCGCGATGTCTTTTTGATTCATCTGTTCCAACTCCTTCGTTCTTGACTACAAACCGACTTCATTATACCAATAGTTGTTGCTCACGCGTATGTCAGTAGTTCTAAAGCCGGGACGTCTGATGTCATGTCTCATGTCCCTGACCTCAACTTTTCTAATCTTTTGATTCATTTTCGTAAATTTCAATCTTTTTGCCGACTTTGCCGTGTATATTCGATGTGCATCCGGAAAATGAGGGTGCGAGTCGTACAGTCGTCATACATAATAGGAGGCACAAACATGTTGAAAAAATGCATCAGTTCTTTGTTCGCCATCGTCTTAGTCGTCACGACGCTTCACTTAACCACTCCGACCGCCTCGGCGCTCCCGCCGGGTATCCCGTCGAAGTCGAGCGCTCTCACGAAGTTGAACGCGTTGACGGTCAAGACTGAAGGTGCGATGACCGGCTATAGCCGCGACTTATTTCCCCATTGGAGCGGTCAAGGCAATGGTTGTGACACCCGTCAAATCGTCTTGAAACGCGACGCGGACTCATACGTCGGCGACTGCCCGGTCACGTCAGGGTCATGGTACAGTTACTACGATGGGCTCACATTCACGTCGCCATCTAGCCTCGACGTCGACCACGTCGTACCTTTGGCTGAAGCATGGCGTTCAGGCGCAAACAGCTGGACGACGACGAAACGCCAAAGTTTCGCCAACGATTTAACTGGCCCGCAACTGATTGCCGTCTCAGCTAGCTCGAACCGCTCAAAAGGTGACCAAGATCCATCAACATGGCAACCGACACGGACCGGGGCTCGTTGTGCTTACGCGAAGATGTGGGTCGAGACGAAGAGCCGTTGGGGACTAAGCCTCCAGTCATCGGAGAAAGCGGCCCTGCAAACTGCCATCAACGCTTGCATTTACTGATTCAGAAAGGAGTCCGCTATGCATCAACATTCCTCTACATTCAAAGCCTCACATGGCGTTATGACTGAAGAAGTCGGCGTTATTAGCGGGGAGCTCGAACTGAAGACGACGTGCCAAGAAGACGGCACGCTCGAACTCGCCATCACGTATGTCGGGGCGTCCGAGTGGTATACATTGCCCGGGAAAGACTATAAGCTACACGACGTACGTGACCATGACGTCGTGCATCAGTTGCTCGT
The DNA here is from genome assembly GCF_001816105.1 of Exiguobacterium sp. SH31. Classification (NCBI taxonomy): domain Bacteria; kingdom Bacillati; phylum Bacillota; class Bacilli; order Caryophanales; genus Exiguobacterium; species Exiguobacterium sp. SH31. The sequence goes on along the minus strand of NZ_LYTG01000060.1, from coordinate 20,111 downwards.
CAACGTGCTCACACGCGATTAACGAAACAGAGCCGACACAACGCTGTGTCGGCTCTTATTTGTATTTATCGAGCAACGTTTGCGGGATATGGCAATAATCGTCCGGACAGCGTTCTAACCGGTCTTGATGCTCGTCCGCACTCCGTACATAGTTCGTGAGCGGCAACACCTCGAGTGCAATCCGGTCGACATCACGCCGTCTGTGGATAAACGCACGGGCCGCATCCACATGCCGAAGATCCTCGCTGTAGACACCGGTCCGATACTTCTCCCCGACGTCCTCGCCTTGACGATTGACGCTATACAGATCGATGATTTCAAACAAGTAATCCATCAATTCATCGATCGTAACGACTTCTGGGTCAAACGTTGTTTTGACGCATTCGGCGTATCCATCATAGTCCTCATCAAGCGTGTTCGTCGTCCCATTGGCACGTCCGGCTTCTGTTTCAATGACACCGGGTAACGTCTTGATGAACGCCTGGACGCCCCACAGGCAGCCACCTGCTAAATAAACGGTTTCGATAAGTCTCACTCCTTGTCTGTCAGGTTTAGGAATTTCTCTCTATACTATCGTTATACATGATTATATCCAAAAAGGAGCACCATTTTGAAAAAATCAGACTCGCTCTTCTTCTATCTGCAGCACTCCATTTGGTTTACGCTGTCGCCACGTTCGGAATCGGCTTCATTCGCACGCTCAATTACGAACCGGATATCATCGCCGAGACGGATAACGTCACCATGCTTCAAAACGAGGTGGCCATCGGGACGACCGGTTCGCCATTTATTTACGTCTTCACATGGATTGGCCTTGCCCTCATCCTGGCGATTGGACTGCTGACGGTTCAACGCATCCGCCAAACGCGTTAAACAGGAACGTGGATGGCCTTCTTCAAAGATTCTGAGGGCAACACGCATGCGTTGATGAGCGAGGTCCACGCTTGATACGTGACCACATAAAAAGGAAATCTACGCTGCGGTAGATTTCCTTTTTTTCATAGATAGCCGAGTCGCTTCAAGTCTCCATAGACGAGAGAGGACAAGAGCGCCCGTCCCTTCCCGTTCAAATGATCGGGGTTATGGAAGTAGTCTCGCTGATTCACGAATCGTTCATCCCTCATATAGTTCAAGAACGGGACGTCCAGCTCGAGCGATTGCAGATGCTGATAGACGAGTCGATCCATGACCGCCTCATCAAAGTACGCGTGATATGAGGCGTGCACCGGCTCCATCGCCAAGACGACGCGAAAACCTTGCGCCTCGCTATACTCGACAATCTCTTGGAGCCGCTTCATATTATGTTCGATGTCACGATTCTCCACGGCTTGCTTATACTGCGCTTCGACCATCTCGTATTTCCGTTCTGAATAGTTCTTACCGTTATTCACCCACGGTTTGTGAGACTCCCAGCGAAAGTCTCGAATTTCTCGCGACAGCGCCGTATAGACGCTCCCGCTGTTCAACGCGGGAATCGACGTATACGTATAGTAGTCGAACGTGCTGACCGGTTCGATGTCTTCCCGGTCCAATACCTGAAAATAGTTTTCTTTCCGACCGATCTCCGCGTTGCTGAACGTGATTTGCGAGAGCGAGACGATGACGACCCCACCCGGACGCAGATGCTCGTCGAACTGCTTCAACATCTTCAAATCGTATTCAATCGTTTGGCTCGGTAGCGCCAAATCGAGATGCGACAGGCCGAGCGGCTTGAACGCATAGCCGAACATCGCGTGCGACGTCCCCAAGTTGATGATATCTAAAGGGGTCGGGTCTTCTTGAAACGCCAATATGCCGCGGTTGTTATTGTATGCCCACGACTCTTTGACAAAGTTGTTGAGCGGAATCAACAACAGGGCAACGATTCCGATGATCACCGCAATTTTCATCCATATACTTCTCATAGCCATTCCTTTCACTTAGAAACCACCGTAAATGAACCCTTCACTCGAAACACCGAACACAATTACCGAGACGATTACGAACAGTTGAATTGCCACGTTCGTAAAAGCCGAACGCCCGGCCAACCAGTCCCATGCCGAACCCTTCGTCCGTTCGATGTACTGAAACACGTGGACGGTCGTAAAGAAGAAGAGGAACACGAGTAAATCGAGCAACGAGAACAGTTCAAGGGCGTTCATCAGTTCCAGCGGCGCCCATGACGACGGCGTCACATACAGCCGGGCATGGTGAAACGCTTGCGCGACCGAGTCGGATACGAAAAAAACGCGCGAGAAACAAACTAACTGGAACGTGACCGCGATCTTCAACCATTTATGAAGCTCAGGCGTCCGGTCGAGTCGAATGAAGGATGCCATCTGTTCCCGCTGATGTTTCGTCGCATCTCCGAACACGCGGTACAGACCATGAATCAGCCCCCATAAGACGAAACTCCAAGCTGCCCCATGCCAGATGCCGCTCACCAAGAACGTGATGATGATGGCGACATAAATCTGATAGCGCTTCTTTTTCCCTTTGCATAAAGGGATAAAGATATAATCGCGGAGCCATGTCGAGAGCGAGATGTGCCATCTGTTCCAAAAGTCGGCGATCGATACCGCGAAGTGAGGCTGTCGGAAGTTCTCCGTCAACTTGATGCCGAATAACCGAGCGCTGCCGATGGCGATGTCGCTGCAGGCTGAAAAATCGGCGTACAATTGAATCGAAAACAACATCGTGCCGAGCACAATCTCTGAACCGGTCGGGTCTGGCTGACTGAACACACTTGCGACCATCGGCGCCAATCGGTCGGCGATGAGCGTCTTTTTAAAGAAGCCCCAAGCGATCCGCTTCATCCCGTAACTGACATGTTCATAATCGAACCGTTGCTCCGCCTTAAATTGAGGGAGTAATTTCTTGGCCCGCTCAATCGGCCCCGCCACTAACTGCGGGAAGAAAGCGAAGTAAATTGAGAAATAGCCGTAATGGCGCTCGGCCTTCAGTTTCCCGCGATACAAATCGACGAAATAACTGATCGCTTGGAATGTATAAAACGAAATCGCGAGCGGCAAGACGACGTCTCGATACGGGATCTCATAGTTCCAACCTAGCGATATGGCCATCGTGCGCAACGATTCGTTCACGAAGTTAAAGTATTTGAACCAGCCGAGGAACAGGACCAACATCGTAACGCCCATAAGCATGAGGCGTTTCTTCTGCCGTTTCTCGTCCTGGCGTTCAATCAGGAGTCCTGTGACATACGTAAAGGCGGTGCTCACAAGCAACAGTGGGATGAACTGGATACTGAGCGTGGCGTAAAACAAGTAGCTCGCCACGAGCAACAGGACCCATCTAAACCGATGCGGTACCATATAATACATCGCCATCAAGATGGCGAGAAAGAGTAAAAACTCGATTGAAATAAACGTCATAGCTTCACCTGATTATTCTAAACTTGTGTTGCGTTCAACAAAGGATTCTCTTGCACCAGCTTGTTGGTTCAGGTGGTGATGAGTTCTCGTTTCGGTAATGCAGAATAGAGCACTTTCCCGGATGCGTTCCGGGGAATCGCATCGATTCGTAAAATCGTGACGCCTCTTGGATGCATCATGCGCTTGATGACTCGTTTCACGGCGGCAATATCGTCATGCAGCGTGTACACGTACAGTTCATCATCTGTTCCCGTACACACACACTCATATCCACGCGCTCGTAGCAGGTCTTCGACTTCATCGAGGCTGATTCGATTGCCGTGCATCTTGATCATCCGCTTGATACGACCGACGATGAAGAAATAGCCGTCTTCATCCATATACGCCAAATCTCCCGTGTGCAGGACGCCCTCGTTCTCATCTTCGGTCGCAAGGTCAGATAACGTTTCGGCATAGCCGAGCGACACGTTGGCCCCTTCATACACCAATTCGCCGACGACGTGCGGTGTGGTGATCACTTCACCCGCTTCATTTCGAAGCGTCAATTCACCGCCAGGGATGGCGATGCCGATGCTGCCAGCCTTCTCACGATTCCGGTCCGGCGGTAGATACGACATGCGCGCCGTCGCTTCCGTTTGACCGTACATCATGAAAAATTGGATGCCTTTTCGTTCGCATATATCGGTAAAGGCACTTGCGAGAGACGGATTCAACTTCCCTCCGGCTTGCGTCAGTTTCGTCAAACTCGGCAGCTCCATCGTTTCGAATTTAAGCCGGTGTAACATCTCATAGACGAACGGGACGCCGCCGAACGTCGTGACGTGCTGGTCGCGGCACAACTGCCAAAATTCCTTCTGCATGATGGATGCATCCGTTACTACGACGGTCGCGCCAGACACAAGGTGGCTGTTAAGAATCGAGAGACCATACGAATAGTTCATCGGGAGCGTCGTGATGGGACGATCGTCTTCATTGATATCAAGATACGACACGATGGATGCCGCATTGCGGAAGACGTTATCGTAACTGAGTCGCACGAGCTTCGGACTGCCCATGCTACCGGACGTCGTCAACAAGAGCCCGAGCTCGTCATGAAGTTTGTGCTCAATCACGTGGGGACACTCGAATAGCGCATAGTCTCCGTATGCGTAAACCGTATCCATCTCCTGCGCTAATAAATCGTGATCCCGATTCGCCCAGATGTGCGTTGGTCGGTAGCGATCCATTAAGTTCTGCAGCTGTTCCGATTGAATCGCTGCATCTAACAGGAGCGGCACGATGTGTCCGCGGAGAAATCCGACATAGCCGAAAATTGACTCTTTATTGTTGGCACATAAACAAAAGACAAGCGTTCGATCACCGACCTCATCCGCGATTGAATCGGCCGCCTCCATCATCTCTGCGTAGGAGTACGCCCGATTCGCATAGATGGCGGTACGCTCTCCATACTGCTCAATCGCGTCGAAGCGCTTCATTGCCCGAAGTCCACACCCAAACGTTTCAATAAATCGATGCCAGATTGATACGTGTTGAACTCCGTGATTACATCGGCATCGAGATCGACGTCAAAGGCGTCCTCGAGCTCCGCGATCAATGTCATGTGGCCGATCGAATCCCACTCTTTTGTGTCACCAAGCTTCATTTCTTCGAGTGACGCGTCTGGCTCGACATCAAGTCCGTCGATGAATGCCGTTTTATATAATTCGATGTTTTTCATTGGATGAATTCTCCCCATTTTCTATAATTGATAATGATAATCATTTGCCATGTGATTCTATCATATTGCCTTTTGGACGGCAATAAGACTTCGGAGCATTGATGTTATTCATTGAAAAAACCGGTACCTAAATTTGGTTTCCGGTCTTCAATGTAAGACTTTTAGATTAGAGTGGATTGCAATCAGCGTCGCTTTTTTTAATCTCCTTGAATCACTTCAGCTAGTCTTATGACTTGAAGTTCTGTTTTCACTTCATTGATGGATGAAATCGTCTTTTTCGAACGCTCGGCCATTTCATCAGGAAGATCTTTAAGGCGTTCTCTTGAATCCGCAAGTTCTTTTTCAATTCGATTAAATTCATCTTGATCAATTTTCTTTTCGTTTTTTTCTTCTTTCCAGAATTGAAGTGTCTCGAAGGCTTTCCCGCTCGCATTTTTGACCTTTTGGTAAATAGAGATGGTATTGTTCGTCGCCATTACGACACCAGCAGATGATTCTAGTACTTCCCTCGCTTCAATCGTTGCCGTTCGAACGTCCTCAATTTGATATACAAGTTCCGTATCCAATTCGTGCTCCATTTCTAATAGTAATGCCGGATCATTCTCGGTTTGATATTTCTCATACAATTCACTAATCTGTTTGCGCGTCTCACCCATCTCTTGTTTGACACTCGACAAGTGCTCTAACCGGAATAGAAAGGCGTCTACTTCATTCAACGTGCTGTTGGCAGAACTTAAAGAGGAACTCATTTTACCTAACACCGGACTACTCACCACACTGTTGACTCCTGAGATTACAAGCGTCGCTGAATTGATATGTTCTAATACGTTACGGACAGGGACCATATTTTGCTCTAACCAATCTGCTTGTTGGACAAGCTGAGCTAAGTCTTTATCGTATTCCTTTAAATCATGAATAATTTTTGGGACTTCTCTTTCAATAGTTGTGACAGACTCTTCTTGCATATCGTCGACGCGTGATTGCATCTCCGCTTGAGCGATAGATCCGTCCGCATTCCTATTCATATTGAATTGACTGACAAAGTACCCGACTGTGCCGGATACAACTACAGATGATGCGATTGTAATTGGGATCAAATAGGTTTGAAAAAATGATGTTCGTCTGCCAGTTCGCTCTCTTTTCGATTCCATTATGAAAAGCTCCTCTACTAATATTTTTATAAAAATTACCATTTTATGATTATTTTTATCTATATTGTAAATCCGAAACTAAATATCAACAATCCTTTTTAAGATTAGACTCACAAAAAAAGCGACTAGAACTATTCTCTCGTCGCTGTCTGCAGGAGACTTAATAAACTAACTCTGCTTGTTTGTAAGTTCCACTAATTAGACGAACCGGCTTATGATGTGGAATAATTTTTCACTTTTAAAAAGACCACCTGTGATCTTCTGGTAAACAGTCATCACACAGCAGTTTTCCTTCGAAAGTTGCTCCATTACACAACTGTAACAACGGATTATCTTTTTCTCTGTCTGTTGTCCAACGTCCACAAGTTGAGCATTGTACACAATTCATTGAAACTGGATTCAAGACAACCGTGGAGCAACTTTCCCATTCTACATTCACTTCCTTCGCTCCGATTTTGATTGTTTGGGCGTGACACAACTCGTTTGTGACTTGATCAATCATCCCAAAATCTTTATGTACTTCTGTTTCTTCTATTTCGACCAAGAAAGATACATTGATTAAAACTGTTTTTTTCAAAGTTAAGTCTCCTTTCAGATATTCAATGCCTCAGAGTTTTAATTAGAAGGTATCTTTTGCTAAAGTTTCTCTTCAACAAGATTACCATTCGGCAATGGCGAAGATTCACCTACAAAAAGCGTCAAAACCGGTGAATGGCTCTGACGCTTCAATCATTTTTTATGTGATTACTTATGATACGGTTCATTCCGGTTAATCCGGTACGCCCGATAAATTTGCTCACACAAGACGAGCTTCATCAATTGATGCGGAAACGTCATCTTCGAAAATGAGATCGTATCATCCGAACGCTTCATGACGTCATCCGATAAGCCGAGTGACCCACCAATGACGAAGGCGATTTTGCTCTTGCCGTACGTTGCCAACTTGTCGAGCTCGCGGGCGAACTCTTCACTCGTCCGTTGCTTGGCATCGATGGCGAGAGCGATAACGTGCGTGTCCGGACTGATTTTCGCCAAAATCCGCTCGCCTTCTTTTTGTTTTACTAGAAACATGTCGGCTTCACTCAAATGTTCGGGCGCTTTCTCGTCCGCAACCTCGATTTCATGCACTTTCGCGTATGCCGACAGGCGCTTCGTGTACTCCGCAATTCCTAGTTTCAAATATTTTTCTTTTAATTTGCCGACCGTGATAATTGAAATATTCATCCAATTCTTCCTTTTTCCACAGTTTTTTCGGAGTTATCCATAGGGTTATCCACAGAGTTATCCACAAATCCACATGTTGACAATCATTTTTTGCTTGACACAACATATGTTGCGTCGGCGTCACAGAACTCACATTTGACTTGTCCACTTGTGGATAGTTCTTCGAGTAACGGGTACTCCCCCGTCTCATCGACAATGATGTCTAAAGCGATTTCAACATGTTCCTTGCATACTTTTTTTTCCACAAATTTTCCTCCTTAAAAAAGAAGCGTCGCCGCTCCTTTACGTTGCTTCTGTTAATGTGGCCTCGGTCGTTTCTGCCTTGCCTCGCCGTGTATATTCGATGACGATGTTATCTCCGACCGAAGCGTCTCGGTACAAAGCGTCACGTAAATCGACGTAGCGTTTAATCTCACGGTCGCCGATCTTCGTGATGACGTCCCCGACGCGAAGCCCTGCTTGTTCGGCCGGACTACCGGGTGTGATCGCTTCGATGAACACACCGTCCTCTTTGTCAAAACTGATGCCGTATTCTTCCCGGACGTTGCCCGGGACGGCGATGACTTCTTGGATCGTGACACCGAGCTGAGCCCGTGTCACCCGTCCGTCACGCTCGAGCATGTCGATGACCGGTAGCGCCACGTTGACCGGGATCGAGAAGCCGACCCCTTCGACGCTCGCTTCGGCGATCTTCATCGAGTTGATGCCGACGAGCTCACCGCGGATGTTGATGAGTGCCCCGCCCGAGTTGCCGGGATTGATGGCGGCGTCGGTCTGGATGACTTCGGCATTATAGTCCATGAGACCGTCCGCGTTCGTATCGACCGGCACGGTCCGTTCGACACCACTGACGATACCACGCGTGACCGAGTTTGAAAAGACGCCGAGCGGGTTGCCAATCGCCATCACGGTCTCGCCGGCCTGTAGCACCGTCGAATCGCCGAGCACGATCGGATTGACGTCGATATTCTCCGGAAGTTTCACGGAGGCGACCGCCAAGTCGTTGAGCGGGTCTTCTCCTAAAATCGTGGCCGGGGCGACTTGCCCATCGGCGAAAGCGACGTTGATCTCGTCCGCTTCCTCGATGACGTGGAAGTTCGTGACGATGTACGCCGTATCCCCGTCGACTTTATACACGACGCCAGAACCCGCACCAGCCTCCCATTGCGAGTCCGAGGTGAAGGCGCGCTGGATGTTCGTGATGCTGACGACGGACGTCTTCGCGCCTGTGACGGCGGCCGTGATGTCCGATTCCGTGACGGTGACGGCTTGCTCGGTACGGACCAGCTCGTTTGTAACAAAACGAGAGGTCGGCGAATCCCAGAGCATCATCGCGAAAAAGAATAACGCCGCTCCTAAGAATCCGCCAACCCCTCCGAGTAATAACGGTTTTACATTCAGCCGTGGCTTATGGCGCACGTGTTCCTCTTGCTTCGGACGCCACTCGCTTCGGGATGGAAAAGTCGATGGTGAATCGTTCATTGATGTTGCTTCGTGCTCTAAAGGTTCGACGTCTTGAGGTTCATACTCATGGTGTCTCTCTTCGTTCACGACGCGCCCCCCCTTCAGGACAGTGTTACCTGTCTTTTCCCAAGTTCGCTTATAAAGAAACGAGCGGACATGGGATTAATGGGTCGGTGTCATGCAATTTGATGCGTCCGAGATCGACGTCACGCATGCCGAGCGTCTGTGCGACGCTCATCTGCGCGAGTTCTTTCATATTGTTGTCTTTACTGAGGTGGGCCAAAAAGATCCGTTTCGTCCGCTCACCGATGACCTCGCTCATCGCGATGGCGGCGTCTTCGTTCGAGACGTGGCCATAGTCCCCGAGGATACGCCGTTTGACGCTCCACGGGTACCGTCCCATCTGCAGCATCGAGACATCATGGTTCGACTCAAAGATGAAGTCGTCCGCGCCGCGGATGAGCCCTTTCATCCGGTCCGAGACGTACCCGGTGTCTGTGATGTGGGCCAATCGCTTGCCGTCATGGGCGAACTGATAAAACATCGGGTCGGCCGCATCGTGGCTGACGTTGAACGACTCGATCTCGATGTCACCGAACTGTTTGATGTCACCGACCTCGAAATGGAACTTCAAGGCCGGATCGATCTTCCCGATTTTATCTTCCATCGCTGCCCACGTCTTCGCATTCGCATAGATCGGCAAGTTGTACTTCCGGGCGAGAATCCCGACTCCTTTAATATGGTCGGAGTGCTCATGTGTGACGAGCAGTGCGTCGATACCCTCGAACGACTGGCCGATGTCTGTGATGCGTTGCTGCATCGCCTTACCGGTCAATCCGGCGTCGACGAGCAATTTCGCACGGTCCGTCTCAATATAGAGCGCGTTACCGGTCGAACCGCTCGCGAGCACACTGTAGCGTAAAGTCACTCGATCACTCCTTTCAGTCTTCTAAATTAAATTCAACCCGTTCGACCGTCCCATCGATGGCATTGACGAAATACACGTTGTCGTCGATGGCGATCGACCAGAGCGGCGGCATGATGATCAAACTGCCGGAACTGTCGAGCGGTAAGCTATAAAACCCGGTGTTGATGGCGCGCATCTCTTGGTTCGGCTGGAAGTACTTCCGGGCCGCGAGTTGCGAGATCGCCTCGCTCGCCGTCAAGACGAGGTCGTCTTGCGATTTCGACGACAAGTTCGTCAAATGGCGCTGCTTGTAGTCCGTCACTTCGTAGTTTTCGTTCAATTGGAGCAATAACAGGGACGGACCGATATATGTCTCTGTGTCCGCCTCGATTTCCGGGTTCGAGAAAATCTTATTGTTTTCATACGTCTGAACGAACGCGAGTTGGCGCGTCTCTTGGTCAAACCGCCAGTAGGCGTACTCAGATCCGAACGGCACGTACTCGGTGACGAACGTCGACGACGTCGTCCGCAAGTCGTTCTCGTCGAGCGGGACGGCTTGTTTGAGCTCGACTTCAAGCTGCATGTTGTCGAGCGTCGTCGCTAGTTGTACTTCACGATTTTTCGTGATCATCGACGCCGACATCTGCTCAGACGAGCCGGTCAAATAACCGATATCCCGTCCCATCCGTGGCAATTTCGATGCGTCGACGTCACGTTGGTCCAAGATTTGGGCGATTGACGTGTTGTCGCTCGTCACAACCTCGGTCGCCCACGTTTCCGTCAAGAGCTGGAACAACAGGTAGATGTTCAGCGCGAGGAAGGCGAATATTAAAATCGTTTTCGCTTTACTCCAATCCACGGTACATCATCCTCTCTGTCCAATCTTCCGGCTTGTCGTAAGGGATCCATCTCCCGGCTTCACGGACGAACCAATTCGGAGAGAACGTGACGTAACGACTCGCGTCTTCATTGTATTCAATCTCATAACCGAGACGAATCTCGGTCACGTTTTCGAACCGATCTGCGTTGACGAGCGTATCGATGACGTCTTGCCCGTCCGCAAGCTGTGTCGTCCCGACCGAGATCAACCGGTCGATTTCGAGATGGTGACGCGTGATGGACCGGACTTGCGCCCCGTCGTTTTCAACGCGCAGTGTGGATAAGTCGATCGCATCGTTGTTGATAAACGCATCACGCTGGCTAAAGACAGGGTGCCCTTTCACGTGAAACCGAAACACGGTCGTCTCAAAGCCTTTGTTCGCTGGTGTGATCGCATCGAAACGAAGGGACAGACCTTGACTCTCTGACGTCTCATCGACCCAGCCGCCATGAAAGTTGACGAAGTCGACGATCGTATCAAGCCCGATTGCCGACTCGCGCTCGGTGCTATTACGTGACAAGTTGCGATAGCGGCTCGCGTTCAACGTCGCGTCATACTCGGCGACGCTGATCCCGTTCGTGAGTGCGCCGACCGAACTCGCCGGATCGACTTCTTGAACGTTCGGGTCCCCGGGGAAGAACGTATCGCGCATCCAATCAAGGCGTGCCGAGATTTGGATTTGTGAGACGTCATACGCGAACAGCTCGTTCATCTCAGGCCCGACGACCGGGATATAGTTGACCCGCTCGTCCGTGTACGTGACCCGTTGCATCGCGCGGTTCGAATCTTTTAAGAACACACTATTGACGTCCCCTTGTCCGGCTTTAGAGAGCCGACCTTCCCACAGCGACTGATCGCTCATGATCGCCCGGACTTTCCAGACGTTGTCGTCCATGAAGATGAGCGCCCGTTGCGGTACTTTCCCTGACAGGCTGTAAGACCCGGGCAGAATGTAACTGAGCGTGTCCGCATAGTATGGTTCCGGTAAAATCAGTTCAACTGCCTCGTTGACACCTGCATACAAGCTCGGTACGTTTTTGGCGGCGAGCGGTTTAAACTCGTTCGCCTCGAACGCGTCGCGGATGACCCGAGCGATTTGCTTCGGCGTGTTCTTCGTCGCAAAGACAGCGTTGTTCTCGTGGACGACCGTCTGGGTTGGCACGATAATTTGCCTCGCCTGACGTTGCAGCGACTCGTCCACCGTCGCCACTTGGGTCTCGGATTGGACCGATTGATACTTCGGATGGTAATCCCAAAGGATGACCGTTTGGACGATGGACGTGACGATCAAGGTAAGCAAGACGAGCGATTTCACCAGCTCTGGCTTCGCCCAGAAACGTTTTCGTCCCATCAGTCATTCACCTCCACGATCGTATCGAACGGGATGGTGAAGTAAATCGTCGTCCCACGTCCAAACTCGCTCTCCGCCCAAATGTCGCCACCGTGGGCTGAAACGACTTCCTTGGCAATCGACAGACCGAGTCCGGTCCCGCCGATATTTCGCGCTCGGGCCTTGTCGACCCGATAGAACCGTTCAAAGATTTTCTTCAAGTTCGACTTCGGAATCCCGACACCTTCATCTTTGATGCCGATGACGAGACGTTTCGCCCTTAGCATCGTCCGGAACGTGATCGTCCCGCCTTCTGGCGAGAACTTGACCGCATTCGTGATGATGTTGTCAATCACTTGGGTCATCTTATCTTGATCGGCGTGCACGTAGACGCGACGCTTCATGAGCTTCCGGCGGAACTGGATCGTTTCGCCTTTCGTCATCTCATGGCGCTCGATGATATCGTTGAAGAACTGGATGAAGTCGAACTTCACTTTTTGCATCGTATACTCTTTACTGTCCATCTTCGAGAGCTGGAGTAAGTCGTTGACGAGACGAATCATCCGTTCGGTCTCGTTTTGGGTCGTCTCTAGGAACCGTGGTGCGAGTTCATCGTCTTTGTACGCGCCTTCGGCGAGCACTTCGAGATAGCTCCGCATCGTCGTGAGCGGCGTCCGCAGCTCGTGGCTGACGTTGGCGACGAACTCACGGCGGTCTTGTTCGACTTGCTCTTGCTCGGTCACGTCGTGCAAGACGACGATGAGACCAGTGATCGGACCGCTATGTTTTTGAATTGGTGAGAAGTAGGCGCGGACGAGGAACAGTTCTTCGTCCGTACTGAGATCGATCAATTTCGCCGGCATCGTCCCGTCTTCCGGGATGACGATCTCATCGTCAAACTCGAGCAGGCTCTGCAGATTCGATCCCATCGCCTCTTCTTCGGCGACACCAATCATATCGCGAGCCTGATCGTTCATCAGGATGACCCGGAGCGAACGGTCGGTCGCGACGACACCGTCCGACATGTTCTCTAATACACTTGTCAACCGGCGTCGTTCCGCCTCGGTCGTCGCGTTCGCTTCCATCAGTTCATCGGTCAGTTCGTTAAAGGCGTAAGCGAGTTGCCCGACCTCATCGTCGGAATAGACTTTAACTTTCCGCGAGAAGTTTCCTTTTCGCATCTCGACGGCTTGACGACGCATGTCCGCAATCGGCCGCGTGATCGTCCGTGACAGCAAAATTCCGAGGATGGACGTGATGATCAAGGCGATGAGCGTACCGGTCGCAAGGATCCTTGTCACTTGCTCCATCTGGTTGTAAATCGATTGCATCGACGCCTCGATATAGATCATCCCGGTCGTCGTCCCATCGACCTCGGATTTGATCGGGACGGCGACGACGCGCATCCGCTCGTTCGAGTCTTCATAGACGAGCGTCTCTTGCGCACCGCTTGTCGCGAACGATTTTTGAATGAATGAACTCGCCGTCCGTTGTCCGACGAGGCTTTGGTTATTTTGGTTCGAAGTCGCCCGGACGACACTGTTCGTGTCGATAATTTGGACTTCGCGAATATCGTCAGCTAGCGTCGTGCTCTCCGTAAACTCAGACAGCAGTTGATCCAGTACCTGGTTCAACTGCTGATCAGTAGTCGAGTCACCGCCGTTCGATGCGATCCCTTCACTGACGTTGTAGCTCAGAAGGTTGGCCCGATCGACGAGCGACTGCGAGAAGTTGTTGATGTATTGTCGTTCGAGGGAGCGTACGAAGTACACTCCGATGACTTGCATCGCAACAAGGATGAGCAGCGCATAGATGACGACGAGCTTCCACTGGATAGATTTAAAGAAGTTCGTCCGTTTCATCGTTTAGTCTTCTTCTCCCGCTTTTAAATAGTACCCGACACCGCGGCGCGTAATAATATACGTCGGCGTGCTCGGGCTGTCTTCGACCTTCTCCCGCAAACGACGAACCGTCACGTCGACCGTACGCACGTCTCCGAAGTAGTCGTAACCCCATACCGTCTGGAGCAAATGCTCGCGCGTCATCACTTGGCCGATGTTTTGGGCCAGGTAATGGATGAGCTCGAATTCACGGTGCGTCAGTTCGATTTTCTCTTCGCGTTTCGTGACCATGTATGAATCCGGATGAATCGTCAAGTCACCGATCACGATATCGTTCGCGTTGGCGCCTTTCGCTTCGACAGCCGGTGCCGTCGCGTGACGACGCATGTTCGCTTTGACGCGGGCTAAGAGCTCGCGTGAGCTGAACGGCTTCGTGACGTAGTCGTCGGCGCCGAGTTCGAGGCCGAGTACTTTGTCGATTTCTGAGTCTTTCGCCGTCAACATGATGATCGGCATATCATACTTCTTACGCACTTCACGACACACTTCCATGCCGTCTTTGAGCGGGAGCATGATGTCGAGCAAGATCAAATCAGGTTTGACCTCTTCGACTTTCACGAGTGCCTCTTCCCCGTCATAAGCGACGTGGACGACATAGCCCTCTTTTTCAAGTTTAAACTTCAATATATCAGCGATTGGTTGTTCGTCATCTACCACTAAAATCGTACGATCCATTCAGTGAGTCCTCCTCTATCGTTAAACGTACACGTCCTATTGTAACTCTTTTTCAATGGGTTAGAAAGCGTGGTCCATTTCCACGGAAATGAAAAAAGAGCCGCGAGGGCTCTTAGTCTTATGCTTCGTAGATGTCACGCAAGATGACTGTCTGTTCACGCGCCGGTCCGACCGAGAACGTCAACAGTTCGATGCCCGTCAACGCTTCGATCCGTTTGACGTAGCGCTGTGCGTTCACCGGCAAGTCTTCGAACCTGCGGACCCCTGTGATGTCTTCCGTCCAGCCCGGGAGCTCTTCAAACACCGGCTCACACTTCTCGAGGACGCGGAAGTTCGGCGGGTACTCATCGAGGAGCTTGCCTTCGTACTCGTACGCCGTACAAATTTTAAGCGTCTCAAGACCTGTCAACACGTCGATCGAGTTGAGGCACAGGTCGGTGATGCCGCTGACACGACGCGAGTGGCGGACGACGACCGAGTCGAACCAACCGACACGGCGCGGACGTCCTGTCGTCGTACCATACTCCTTACCGACTTCACGGATCGTGTGACCAATTTCGTCATCGAGCTGAGTCGGGAATGGGCCGTCTCCGACGCGTGACGTGTACGCTTTACAGACGCCGACGACGTGGTCGATCTTCGAAGGTCCGATTCCGGCACCGCTCGATACCCCGCCTGACGCCGCGTTCGACGATGTGACGAACGGGTACGTCCCGTGATCGATGTCTAACAGCACACCTTGTGCGCCTTCGAATAGGATTTTCTGTTCTTCGTCGAGCGCATCGTTCAACACGACCGATGTATCACACACGTACTTGGCAAACTGTTGGCCGTACGCATAGTATTCTTCAAAGATATCATCGAACTCGACCGCGTCGACTTCGTACATCTTGACGAACATCCGGTTTTTGATTGCGAGGACCGTCTTCAGTTTCTCGGCGAACACTTCCTTGTCGAGCAGGTCAGCAATCCGGATCCCGATCCGTGCCGCTTTGTCCATGTAACAAGGGCCGATTCCTTTGAGTGTCGTCCCGACTTTCGCGTCCCCTTTCGCATCTTCTTCAAGCTTGTCTTGAAGCTGGTGATACGGCAAGATGACGTGGGCCCGGTTTGAGATGCGGAGGTTGTCCGTGCTCACGCCGCGCTCATGTAAGTATGCAAGCTCTGTAATGAGTGACTTCGGGTTGACGACCATCCCGTTCCCGATGACACATGTCTTGTCCGAATAGAAGATCCCCGATGGAATCAAGTGAAGTTTATACTTCGTATCATTGAAGACGATCGTATGACCAGCGTTGTCTCCCCCTTGATAACGCGCGACGACGTCGGCTTGTTTAGACAAGAAATCGGTGATCTTCCCTTTTCCTTCATCGCCCCACTGCGTTCCCACTACGACTACTGATGACATAATGAATCCTCCTTGTAGATAAACGTTCTGTTCAAACCATTGGTAAGTGTACACTTGCCACTTCAGAAAGTCAACCTAATACCGAACGATAATTTTATGTATTACCCTTTCGTTCGTTATTGACTCGCATTCAATTACTATTTCCCCGATTCCACAAAAAAACACCACCGATCTCACATCGGTGGTGCGAAAGCTTGCGTCTCCATGTTGACGAACTTGTTGTACTCTTTCCGGAACGAGAGTTTGACCGTCCCGGTCGGACCGTTACGCTGTTTGGCGATGATGATCTCGATCGTGTTGGCATCTTCACTCTCTTTATCGTAATAGTCGTCCCGGTACAAGAAGGCGACGATATCGGCATCTTGCTCGATCGCTCCGGATTCCCGGATATCCGACATCATCGGCCGTTTGTCTTGACGGCTCTCTACGCCACGCGAGAGCTGCGACAAGGCGATGACCGGTACTTGGAGTTCCCGGGCGATCGCTTTGAGCGTACGCGAGATCTCAGAGACTTCTTGTTGCCGGTTCTCGCCCGGCTTGCCGGTCCCGACAATGAGCTGCAAGTAGTCGATCATGATCATGCCGAGACCGTACTCTTGCTTCAAGCGGCGGCATTTGGCCCGAATCTCGTTGACGCGAAGACCTGGTGTATCGTCGATAAAGATACCGGCCTGTGATAACGACGACATCGCGAGCGATAGCCGTCCCCAGTCCTCAGACTCGAGTCGTCCGGTCCGCAGACGCTGCGCGTCGATATTGCCTTCCGCACAGAGCATCCGCATGACGAGTTGTTCGGCACCCATCTCAAGACTAAAGATGGCGACGTTCTCGCCCGTACGAACCGCGACGTTTTGCGAGATGTTGAGGGCGAAGGCCGTCTTCCCGACAGAAGGACGGGCAGCCACGATGATGAGGTCGTTACGCTGGAACCCGGCCGTCATCTTGTCGAGGTCACTAAAGCCGGTCGCGATCCCCGTGATCTCACCGCTCGATTGATGCAGCTTCTCGATCGTCGAATAGGCATCCGACAAAACCGAACCGATCGAATGGAAACTCGATTGGCCTTTCCGTTGCGAAACTTTTAAAATGTTTCGCTCGGCATCAGATAGGACCGCATCGACTTCGTCTTGACGCTCGTATCCGTCCGAGACGATATTCGTCGCCGTCCGGATGAGACGCCGGAGCGCCGCCTTTTGATCGACGACGTTCAAATAGTACCCGATGTTCCCGATGGCAGGAACCGCCTCGGCGATTTCGGCCAAGTAGTTCAATCCACCGATCTCATCGAGGATTCCTTGTGATTGGAGCTCCGAACTGAGCGTGACCAAGTCGACGAGTTCCCCGCGGTCGTTGATCTTCAGCATCGCTTCGAAGATCCGTTGATGGCTGACACGATAAAAGTCGTCCGGGTCGACTCGTTCCGAGGCCGTTATCAGCCGGTCAGAATCGAGAATAACTGCCCCAAGGACGGCTTGTTCCGCCTCAACGCTATGTGGCGGAGTATTGACTTGAATCGCATCACTCATTCGTTTCTACCTCGCCTTCAAGCTTCTTGAACATGTACGTTTAACAGTGCCGTGACGTCATGGTGCAACTTCACGGGCACTTTTGTGAAACCGAGCGCTTTGATCGGATGTTCAAGTTCGATTTTACGCTTATCGATCTTGTAGCCCATCCCTTTGAGCGCTTCACCGATCTGTTTGCTTGTTACCGAGCCGAAGACACGGCCGCCTTCGCCTGATTTCGTCTTGACGACGATTGTCTCTTTTTCAAGCTTGTCTTTCAACTGTTGCGCGGCTTTCAGCTCTTCTTCGGCTGCTTCCTCGGCACGGCGTTCTTTCGCTTGAAACGCCTTCAAGTTGCCTGGTGTCGCCTCGACTGCCAAGTTTTGCTTGAAGAGCACGTTTTTTGCGTAAGCATCGGCGACGTTTTTCACGTCCCCTGCCTGTCCTTGACCTTTAACATCTACTTTTAAAATGACTTTCATTCCGATTCCTCTCCCTCGTTTTCATCTGTCGTGTAATGATCGATCGCTTCTTTTAACAGCTGCTTCGCCTCGTCGCGACCCACGTTCAACTGCGTGGCCGCGTTCGTCAAGTGGCCGCCTCCGTCGAGCATCTCCATGATGACTTGAACGTTGACGTCACCGAGCGAACGGGCACTGATCCCGGTCCGACCGTCTGGCAAGATGGCGATGACGAACGACGCCTTGACGCCTTCCATGTTCAGGAGTTGGTCCGCCGATTGGGCGATCAACACTTGATGATGGGCTTCGTCGTCTGAAGCGACCGCGATTGCCATACCGCCTGCATAAATGTCGGTATTCTCTAGAATATGCGACTGTTCGATATAAGAATCGAGGTCTTGCCGCATGAAATGTTGGACGAGCACGGTGTCCGCTCCTTGAATCCGGAGGAAGGAAGCGGCATCAAACGTCCGCGACCCGGTCCGGAGCGTGAACCCTTTCGTATCGACCATGATTCCGGCAAGGAGCGACGTCGCCTCTAAAATCGACAGTTTGCGGGTACCCGCTTGATATTCGATCAACTCTGTCACGAGTTCACACGTCGACGACGCGTAAGGTTCCATGTAGACGAGCACCGGGTCCTCGATAAACTCTTCGCCGCGACGATGATGGTCGATGACAACGACTCGTTCGGCCCGGTCTAAAAGATCCCGTGAAATGACGAGTGAGGGACGATGCGTGTCGACGATGACGAGAAGTGTCTGGTCATCGATGAGCGGTTGCGCCTCAAACTCCGTCAAAAAGCGGCTGTACAAGTCTTCATCATTCTCGACTTCATGGACGAGCCGTTGAATCCCGACACTCGTCTCGCCGGCCGGGATGACGACGTACGCCTCACGACCGACAAACTCAGCGAGCTTCATGATTCCAATCGATGCGCCGAGCGAATCCATGTCCGGGTTTTTATGTCCCATGATGAGGACACGGCTCGACTCTCGAATCAAATCACGCATCGAGTTCGAGATGACGCGGGCACGTACCCGCGTCCGTTTCTCGGTCGGATTCGTCTTGCCGCCGAAGAAGCGGACTTTTCCGTTATGACGTTTGACGACGACTTGGTCACCACCGCGTCCGAGCCCTAAATCGAGGCTCGATTGGGACAAGTTTCCGAGTTCGGTCAGCGTCGTCTCGCCGCAGCCGATACCGATCGAGAGCGTGAGCGGAATTTTATGTTCCTTCGTCGCTTCCCGTACCTCATCAAGAATCGAGAAGCGATTGTTCTCGAGTTCCGAGAGCGTTCGTTCGTTCATGACGAGGAAAAACCGGTCGGCAGCCGTCCGCCGCATATAAATGTGATATTTTTGCGCCCACTGGTTCAAGAGAACGGTCACACGGCGATTGATTTCGCTGCGGACCTGTTCATCGACGGCAGTCGACATCTCATCGTAGTTGTCTAAGTAGAGGACGCCGATCACTGTCTGCGTTTCAGAGTACTTCTGTTCAATCTCCGCCTCGTCCGTCATATCGAACAAGTACAGCGTTTGATATTCCTTATTGTACAGGACACGGTATACACGGTCCCCGACTTCAATCGTCGCCTCGTCCTCTTCCTCCTCGATCAACTCCGTAAAGGCCGAATGAATCGAGTCGATCGAGATGCCCAGTTCCATCTCAAGTTCAAAGATGAGTCGGGACTGTTCATTGAACCAACTGATGCGCCGGGTCTCATCGAATATGAGAATCCCGATCGGCATACTCGTGAGCGCTTCTTTGCCGACATCCTCAATCCGATGTGAGAGCGAGTGGACATAACGTTCCCACGCTCTGCGTTCTCGCCGGATCGTCACTTGCTGATACGTGAAGAAGATCAGCGTGCCCACGAACAGGGTGATTGCCGCCACAATGCTGTAGAACGCCAATCCTAACGAAACGAGCATTCCAATCACATACGGAATCGCGTAACGTGCGTATTGGTTCTTCACTGATGTTATTGCTTCACCACTGTGCATGTGTGCCTCCTAAAATGAGTGCCAAGCACTCATGATGTCTAAATGGTTTCTGCTCTATCATACCATATCTGCCGGTTTCACTTACACTCCTACGTGGAGACAGAAAAC
>NZ_LYTG01000059.1:0-24079 GCF_001816105.1 Exiguobacterium sp. SH31 | reverse complement strand
GTGTGTCAAACATTACTCTGCAACGTATGGAAGCAAAGCCATTTGACGTGAACGCTTGATAGCGACAGTAAGTGGACGTTGGTATTTCGCTGAAGTACCAGTCACACGACGTGGAAGAATTTTCCCACGCTCTGAAACGAAGCGCTTGAGCAATTCTACGTCTTTATAATCGATATGAGTGATGTTGTTCGACGTAAAGAAACATACTTTACGACGACGACGACCTCCTGGACGACGTGCCATGTGAAGACCTCCTTTATTAGTTTAGTTTCGAATCGACGCGATCAAAATGGTAGATCGTCATCCGATAAGTCGATTTTGCCGCCACCCGAGAACGGATCTGCTTCAAAACCTTTGTTTGAAGATTGGTTTGAAGATTGGTTTGAGGACTGAGATGAAGTCGAAGAAGCAGCTGCGCCCCATCCTGATCCACTTGACTCACCACCACCGAAAACATCTCCCGCTGGTGCTGTATCACGTTGCGCTGAGGCACCGCGTGGTTCAAGGAAGCGTACGCTATCTGCTACGACTTCTGCCCGGTAACGACGTTGGCCATCTTGACCCTCGTAACTACTGATTTGAAGGCGACCGTCTACGCCGGCCATGCTGCCTTTTTTCAAATATTGCGCCACGTTCTCTGCTTGTTTGCGCCAAACGACACAATCAATAAAGTCCGCCTCACGCTTCCCATCTTGTCCAGTGAATGGACGATCGCAAGCGAGAGTGAAGCGAGTTACGGCGATTCCGCTCTGCGTATAACGCATTTCTGGATCGCGTGTCAATCGACCAACTAACACAACTCGGTTAATCATCTCAAAGCTCCCCTTTCACAATATGAAGCGTCAAGAATCAACGCTCATCTTTAGTTGTCATTTGACGGACAACGTCATCAGAGATCTTCATGAGACGCTCTGTTTCTTGGATCGCTTTAGGTTCAGCAGTGATGCTAAGAAGAACGTAGTATCCTTCGCGCATTTTGTTGATCTCGTAAGCGAAACGACGTTTACCCATATCTGTTGTTTTTTCAACAGTACCTCCGTTGTCAGTGATGACGTTGTTAAAACGTTCAATCAACGCTTTTTTAGCTTCCTCATCAACTGATGGACGGATAATGTAAAGTAGTTCATATTTACGCATTATCTTTCACCTCCTCTTGGACTAGCGGCTCCTACCGGTTGCAGGAGCAAGGAGCAAACAATTGTTTTACTCACGTCATAATATACTATCAAACTTATTTGCATTTTACAATACGTTTCAAGGAAATGTCTTAAACGTTGAAGCGGAACGTGACTACGTCGCCATCTTCGAACACATATTCTTTACCTTCTGAACGCAACTTGCCTTGTTCTTTGACGAGTGTCATGTTGCCGGCAGCCGACAAGTCTTCGTACGAGACGACTTCGGCCCGGATGAATCCACGCTCAAAGTCCGAGTGGATGACGCCGGCACACTGAGGAGCCTTCATCCCTTGTTTGAACGTCCAAGCACGGACTTCTTTCTCACCTGCCGTGAAGTATGTGGCGAGACCAAGCGTCGAGTACGCGGCATGGATCAGTTGATCGAGGCCAGACTCTTCGATCCCGAGGTCTTGCAAGAACTCGAGGCGCTCTTCTGGCTCAAGCTCAGAGATCTCTTCCTCGATGCGCGCGCAGATGACGATCACTTTCGCATCTTCCGTCGCGGCGTGTTCACGTACGGCTTGCACATACTTGTTATTGTCCGAGTCTGCGACTTCGTCTTCGCTCACGTTCGCGACATAAAGCATCGGTTTCATCGTCAACAGTTGGAAGTGTTTGACGATCGCGAGTTGGTCTTCCGTCAATTCTGCTACACGGGCCGGGCGCTCTGATTCGAGGACCGCTTGGACAATCTCGAGTGCTTCAAGTTCTTGCGCGGCCCCTTTATCTTTTGACTTCACCATTTTTTGAACGCGCGTGATGCGCTTGTCGACAAGTTCAAGGTCCGCCAAAATGAGCTCGAGGTTGATTGTCGTGATGTCATCGATCGGCGATACTTTACCGGCGACGTGGGTGATGTTGTCATCTTCAAAACAACGGACGACTTGGCAAATCGCGTCCACTTCACGGATGTTGGCCAGGAACTTGTTCCCGAGCCCTTCTCCTTTTGATGCTCCTTTGACGATTCCGGCGATATCTGTAAATTCGAACGCTGTCGGTACCGTCTTCTTCGGTTTGACGAGTTCCGTCAACCGGTCCAGACGCGCGTCCGGTACTTCGACGACTCCGACGTTCGGGTCGATTGTAGCAAACGGATAGTTGGCCGCTTCTACACCTGCTTGCGTGATGGCGTTAAATAATGTCGATTTCCCGACGTTCGGTAACCCGACGATTCCTGCTGTTAATCCCACTTATATTTCCTCCTCATCCGGCGTTTCCCGGGAAATGTTGATCCGTCTGTGGAGTGGGTACGTTCAGTACACCACACCGTCACATCCTTCACAATTATAGATAGTCCTCGATTAAACCGCAACTCACGGTTGCAACATAGAGAAGAACGCCACTTATTCAGCGGCGTTCTCTTGTTTAAGCACTTTTTTCAAACGTTTGTCAAAGTCACGTCGCGGCATTAAGACGCTCGCTCCGCAGCCTTGACATTTGATGCGGATGTCCATCCCGACACGTGTGACTTGCCAACGGTTCGTTTGACAAGCGTGCGGTTTCTTCATCTCTACAAAATCGTTTAACTCATACGATTTAGCCTGCATTTTCGGGCGCTCCTTTAGTCGAAGTGGTTGGAGACATCATGACCGTGCGCGGATATGGAATTTCAATCCCGCGCTCATCAAGTCCGGCCTTCAACTCTTTATGCAAAATCCGGCCTGCCGCGAAATGTTGCGTCGGCGGCACTTCGGCCATAAGACGGTACACGACTTCCGAGGGTCCGAGCGACTGCACACCGGCGAGTGTGATCGGTTCGATGAACAGATCGTGATACTTTTCTTCGACCGCCTTCGCGATTTCTTTCAGCGCTTTCTCGACCCGTTCCGTCTCTTCCTCATAAGCGACCCCGATATCGACGACAGCGACGCTATTCTCAAGCGAGTAGTTCGTCACTTGCATGATCTGGCCGTTCGGAATGATCGTCACTTGTCCGTTCAATCCTTTAAGTTTCGTCGTCCGGATGCCAACTTCGATGACGGTCCCGTCGACTTGTTGGTTCAAGTTCACATAGTCCCCGTTCTTGTACTGGTTCTCAAAAATAATGAACGCGCCTGTGATGACGTCTTTGACCAAGTTTTGGGCACCGAACGAGATGGCGAGACCCGCGACCCCGGCCGATGCGATCAAACCAGCGATATTGACCCCGAATTGACCGAGTACGGTCAAAATCATAATGAGCCCAATCACATAACGGATCGTGTTTTGCGCCAGTTTCAAAAGCGTTTCATTTTGCCGTTGCGCCACAATGTTATCTTCATGGATTTTACGTAACGTGAAAACGCGCTGGACCATCGACGTTAATATTCTTGTCGCCGCATACAACGCCACGATGATGAGCACGACCCCGGTCAGCTTAATCCCAAGAGCGATCCACATCTCTGTATCTTGAAAATACGCGACGAAGCGGTTGACGTTATTAATCGTCTCGTCAGCCACCGTACTTAAATCTGTTTCTGTATTCTGTGAAGCCATGTTGTCACCTCTAAAGTCATATATTCTAACCCATCAAACCATAATTGATGACTTTTCTCAAACCCTACATCCGGACGTTATAAGTTTCTTCGTTCCGGGAATGGGTTAATACGATATCCTTCCACAATTGCAACTAGATCCCAAACAGCTTAGAAGAGAGGATGAGATTCATGCCGTTTCGCCTAAAACCTCATAAACCATACTCTTTCTTCATCGAACATACTGAACGGAGTGGATCCAAACTTTTTGCTGACCAGCTTCATGAACAGTTGGCGAGCGAGACACACCGTCCGATCGTTCTCGTCTGCATCGGATCCGACCGTTCGACCGGAGATTCGCTCGGTCCCCTCGTCGGTACGTTTCTCGAGGAAAAAATGGTTCGGAACTTGCACGTCTACGGGACACTCACGAAACCGGTCCATGCCTTAAACCTAGTAGAAACGCTCCATGAGATTCAGACACGCTTTCACCGTCCGCTCATCATCGCCATCGATGCCTGCCTCGGCCGCTTATCGAGCGTCGGTTACGTCTTCTTCTCGGAAGGCCCGCTCGCACCGGGAGCTGGCGTTCAAAAAGAACTCCCATCGGTCGGCGAATACAACATCAAGGCGGTCGTCAACGTGAGCGGCTTCATGGAGATGATGATTCTACAAAACACGCGTCTCCACCTCGTTTACGAACTGGCGCGCTTCGTCACCGCCGGATTCGTCGAATTCGATTCACGAATCGGAAACATCCACCATGAAGAGGCCGCGTTCACAAGACTTCGTCAATCACGTGACGAATCAAAATCTTGAGGTGACAAAAGCGTCAACAAATGTTCCAAGTCTTCCTGCGAAAAATATTTCAACTCGAGGACGCCGCCTTTTCGACGTGACCGAATCGAGACATCCATTTGAAGACGTTCCGCAAGCACGGCCTCGACGGCTTCGACGTCTGAGTCTGAGCGTTTGAGCGTCTTTTTTTCTGTGCGCTCTTTTTGCAAATGGCGCTCGAGCCGGCGGACCGTCCACTGCTCAGCAATGACACGTCGCGCGATTTGTTCCATCGCCGCCTCCGACTTCATGCCGGTGATGGCACGGGCATGACCCATCGTCAGTTCCCCGACCATGACCGCGTGTTGGACCGCGCTCGGCAGTCTCAGGAGCCGGAGGCTGTTCGTCACATGGCTCCGGCTCTTCCCGACACGTTCGGCGAGCTGTTGTTGCGTCAGCCCTAATGTCTGCATGAGTTGCTCATAGGCGAGCGCTTCTTCGATCGCGTTCAAATCAGCCCGTTGGATGTTCTCGATGAGCGCGAGCTCCATGACCCGATCCGAGTCGGCCGTCACGACGAGCGCGGGAATGTCTTCTTTTCCGGCAAGTCGCGCCGCCTGATAGCGCCGCTCGCCGGCGATGATCTCATAATAGCCGCTCGCCTTACGGACGACGATGGGCTGTAAGACACCGTACCGTTCAATCGATTGTCGCAGCTCTTCTAGCTTCTCGGCTTCGAATTGCTTCCTTGGTTGGTTCGGGTTGGGACGGATAAATTTGAGCGCTAACTTTTCCATCGTGACGCCTCCTTGTTTATGATTTATAAAAAAAGCACGAGCTCACTTTTGTGGCCGCGCTTTTGGGATTCGGATTCGAATTTCAACAAACTCTTCTTCATCGACTTCTTCGGTTTGAACTTCGATACCGGTTTTCCCGATCAAATCAATCGAGTCACGAATCGTGTTGATCGCGATTCGAGTGTCTCGGGCAAAACTTTTCGTCCGCCGGCGTTGCTTCTTCGGTTTCCGTTTTTCTTCTTCAATCGGTGTCGTCAAGAACGCGACACGCTGTTCCGTCTCTTTGACGTTATAGTCTTCTTCAAGGATCTCCGTGAGTACTTGAATTTGCAGCAACTTTTCTTTGAGCGGCAAGAGCGCCCGGGCATGTCGTTCGTTGATTTGACGGTCACGTAAACATTGTTTGACGTCGTTCGGCAGCTTCAAGAGGCGTAACTTGTTCGCGATTGTCGACTGGCTCTTACCCAGGCTCTTCGCGAGCGCATCTTGCGTCAACTGTTTCATCGACAACAACCGGTCATACGCTTCCGCTTCTTCAATCGGGCTAAGCTGTTCGCGTTGTAAGTTTTCGATGAGCGCCAAGGCGGCCGTTGTATCGTCATCCATGTCACGGACGATAGCCGGAATGACGGACCATCCTAACGATTTGACCGCACGAAAACGACGTTCCCCAGCGATGATCTCATAGCGGTCCCCTTCCGCCTTACGAACAACGATCGGCTGAAGCAATCCGTGCTCTTCGATCGTGACGGCCAACTCTTCAATCTTAGCCGGTTCAAATACTTTACGCGGTTGATAACGGTTTGGAAGAAGTAATGCTAAAGCGATTTCTTGGACCGTGTCGTTCGGTTTAACTTGCGTCATTTCCGTGACGGCCACTTCTTGACGACTTCCGAACAGTTTAGCAAATGTTTTCTTCAACGTCGGCACCCCTTTATGTAAAAAATAAGCAGATTCCACCACTGGAATCTGCTTTTAGTTTCACGTGAAACAAGAATACTCAGATTAGCGGCTCTTTCGCCGGCGTTCCCGCTTTACGCGGATATTTCCCGGGCGTTTTACGTAATTTATCTACAATTACGATATTACGCTCACTCATCTCTCCTGGCAATAGGAACTGGTGTGTCGCTTTTACTTTCCCACCGAGCACCGCCAAGGCATTTTTCGCGTCCACAAGTTCATCGGAAACTTTCGCGGCTTTGAGCGCCACGAACGTTCCGCCGACTTTTGCGAGCGGTAGACAGTACTCGGCGAGCACCGTCATCCGCGCGACGGCACGGGCCGTCACGACATCAAATTGCTCACGGAATTTTTTATTTTTCCCGAACTCTTCGGCGCGTCCATGGTGGAACGCGACGCCATCTAGCTCGAGAGCGAGGGCGAGTTCGTTCAAGAACGTGATGCGCTTGTTGAGCGAATCGACAATCGTCACATGTAAGTGCGGGAACAAGATTTTGAGCGGTAAGCTCGGGAATCCTGCCCCGGCGCCGACGTCACATACCGTCTCGACGGTCGTGAAGTCGAAATGAAACGCAGCGCTCAGCGAATCGTAGAAATGCTTCAAATAGACTTCTTCTTTATCCGTGATTGCCGTCAAATTCATCTTCTCGTTCCATTCGACGAGCATCTCGAAATACCGTTCGAACTGGGCGAGTTGTTTCTCGCTCAGTTCGAACCCTTCTGCCTGTAAGGCTTCAATAAATTGGGATTGATTCATCGTTTCACTCCACCGTTGCGTATTGTCCCTGCTCGATATAGACAAGAAGAATCGATACGTCGGCCGGGTTCACCCCGGAAATACGTGACGCTTGTCCAATCGAGAGCGGACGAACTTGTTTCAATTTTTGTTGTGCTTCCGTCGCAAGACCACTGATCGCGTCATAGTCGAGCTTCTCAGGGATGCGCTTTTCTTCCATACGACGCATTTTTTCGACTTGCTCGAGCTGTTTCGAGATGTAGCCTTCATATTTCACTTGAATCTCGACTTGTTCAGCCACTTCGAACGGCACTTCGACCGGAGCCGGTGCAAACCGCGTCAGCGTCGCGTACGTCACTTCGGGCCGCTTTAACAAGATGTTGGCATGTGCTGCTTCTTTGAGCGGGTTCGCCCCGACTTCTTCCAAAATCGCATTCACTTCAGCCGACGGTTTGATCACGAGCGACTGGAGCCGCTTCACTTCCGCAGCGATGGCTGTACGTTTGTCTTCAAGGTTTTCATGGCGCTCAGCCGACAACAAACCGACTTCGTGTCCGATGTCGCTGAGGCGAAGATCGGCGTTATCGTGGCGAAGGAGCAAGCGATATTCGGCACGTGACGTCAGCAGACGGTACGGCTCGTTCGTCCCTTTCGTCACGAGGTCGTCGATCAAGACACCGATATACGCTTGCGACCGGTCCAAGATGACCGGGTCTTTCCCGAGCACTTTGCAGGCGGCGTTCATACCGGCCATGATACCTTGCCCGGCTGCCTCCTCGTATCCGCTCGTCCCGTTGATCTGCCCAGCCGTGAACAGACCGCTGACCGTCTTCGTCTCGAGTGTCGGCCAAAGTTGCGTCGGTACGACCGCGTCGTATTCGATCGCGTAACCGGGGCGCATCATCTCTGAGTTCTCAAGACCCGGGATCGTCCGGAGCATCTGGTGCTGGACGTCTTCCGGCATGCTCGTCGAGAAGCCTTGGACGTAGATTTCTTCCGTGTCGCGGCCTTCTGGCTCGAGGAAGATTTGATGACGCGGCTTGTCGTTGAAACGAACGACTTTATCTTCAATCGACGGACAGTAGCGTGGCCCTGTCCCTTTGATCGCGCCCGAATACATCGGCGAACGATGTAAGTTCTCGTCGATCAACTGGTGCGTCCGCTCGCTCGTATACGTTAGCCAGCATGGGATCTGTTCGATCGGATTGAGATCGGTCGACGTGTAAGAGAAGAGCGACGGGTTCTCGTCCCCCGGCTGAATCTCCGTTTTTGAATAATCGATCGTCTTTCCGTCGATTCGCGGCGGCGTACCCGTCTTGAAACGAACAAGTTCAAGCCCGAGTTCTTCGAGATGCTTCGACAGCTCGACAGAAGGCATTTGGTTGTTCGGACCGCTCTCATAAGACAGTTCTCCGATGATGATCTGTCCGCGCATGAACGTACCGGTCGTGACGATGACCGCGTTCGCCCGATACTCCGAGCCTGTGTTCGTGATGACGCCGCGCACTTGCCCGTCTTCGACGATGAGTCGCTCGACGAGTGCTTGACGAAGCAACAGGTTCGGCTCGTCTTCAAGTACTTTCTTCATGTGATTTTGATATTGGAATTTGTCCGCTTGCGCCCGTAACGCACGCACCGCTGGACCTTTTGATGTGTTGAGCATTTTCATTTGAATATATGTCGCGTCAATCGCTTTCGCCATCTCGCCTCCGAGGGCATCGATTTCACGAACGACGATCCCTTTAGCGGGACCTCCGATCGACGGATTGCAATACATAAACCCGACCATGTCCGGGTTCATCGTGAGCATCGCTGTCTTCGCGCCCATGCGCGCCGACGCAAGTGCCGCTTCGATCCCCGCGTGACCGGCTCCGATGACGATGACGTCAAACTCGCCTGCCGTGTAAGCCATAGTGTTTCCTCCTTCTTATTTCCCAAGACAAAACTGTGAAAACAGTTGATCGATCAAACTTTCCTGGACCGTGTCCCCATTGATTTCCCCGAGCGTATCCCACGCCCGACGTAAATCAATTTGGACCATGTCAATCGGCATGTTCATGCCGGCGCTACCGAGCGCCTCATCGATTTGCTCGATCGTCCGTTTAATGAGTTGAATGTGTCGTGCGTTCGAGATATATGTCATATCTTGCGACTCAACGCCTTTGGCGAAGAACAAGTTCGAAATCGCCTTTTCAAGCGCATCGATCCCTTCTTCCAATAATAGCGATGTAGCCACAATCGGGCGCCCTGCCGCTAATTTCTCTAGCTTAGAAGAATCCATGTTTTGTGGCAAGTCCGTCTTGTTGATGATGATGATCGCATTCATGCCGGCAATCGCCTCGAATAGCGCCTCATCTTCGACCGTCAAGCCCTCATGACCGTTCAAGACGAGCAAGATGAGATCGGCGCCCGCAAGCGCCTTCCGCGATTTTTCAACACCGATCCGTTCGACGATGTCTTCCGTCTCGCGGATCCCGGCCGTATCGATCAGCTTGAGCGGAACGCCTTTGACGTTCACGTACTCTTCGATCGTGTCGCGCGTCGTACCCGCGATTTCGGTGACGATCGCCTTCGTTTCCTGGACGAGTGTGTTGAGCAGCGAGGACTTGCCGACGTTCGGCCGTCCGATGATTGCTGTCGCGAGACCTTCGCGCAAAATTTTCCCTTGCCGAGCCGTCTCGAGCAGTTGTTCAAGCACACGTTTCACTTCGCCTGCCTTCTCTTCGACGATCGCTTGCGTCATCTCTTCAGCATCGTACTCTGGATAATCGATATTGACCTCGACGGCCGCGATCGTTTCAAGCAACAGTTGACGCAAATCACGGACGAGCCGCGACAAACGACCTTCCATCTGTGACATCGCCACGGTCATGGCGCGGTCGGTCTTCGCCCGAATCAAATCCATGACCGCTTCCGCTTGTGACAAGTCGATGCGGCCATTCAAAAAGGCGCGCTTCGTGAACTCGCCTGGTTCTGCCAATCGAATGTTCGGTTGTTCGAGGATCAGCTCGAGGACACGATTGACCGCGACGATTCCTCCGTGACAGTTGATTTCGACGACGTCTTCTCGCGTGAACGTCTTCGGCGCCCGCATGACGCTGACCATCACTTCATCGATGACCTCGTCTGTGCCAGGCCGTTTCAGTTTTCCGTAATGGATCGTGTGCGAGTCCACTTCCGTCAAGTCTTTGCCCGCGAACACGTTCGCCGTCGTCTCGACAGCCTTGTCACCGGACAAACGGACGATTCCGATTGCCCCTTCACCCATCGGCGTCGAAATGGCTGTAATCGTGTCAAACTCTAGCATAATCTTCCCCTCCCATACTTCAAACATCTTTATCTATCATATGCATAACGCACCTACTATACACGATATTTAGCTCGAACGAAAGGGTCCGACCTTTCCATCACGAGTTGCTTTTTCAGCTTTTACTTTTGTACAATAGCGGAATATATTTCCAAAGGAGGCACGACGGAATGAGACAACTTGAGGCCATTTCTAAACTGACGGACGTGTTACAGCAAGACGAAGCCGTTCAAGCGATTTTTCTTAAAGGATCGTTTGGACGCGGGGAAGGCGATGAACATTCGGACGTCGACCTTTATGTCATGGTCGCCCCGGAGAAGGTCGCTGACTTTTTAAGCCGACGGCGCCAGCACTTGTCGGCGTACCGTCCAATCTTGCTCGAGGACGACATCGACATCGTCGCCCCGCAACTGATTGTCGTCTACGATGACTTCTTACACGTCGACTTGTTCACCGTCACGTCGGAGACGTTGAACGGACACGACGAAATTATGGTGCTGTTCGACCCCGGCAACCGGCTTGAACATCATCCCCGTTCGCTCACCTTGGCTACAGGTGACTTATACGGGCACGCCTTCGATACGATTTGGTTTTTCTTTCAATATACGAAAGCACGCGACCGCGGAAACGACATTTGGGCCGTCGAGATGTTGCGCCAAGGGATGAACCATTTCGCCTACGTCCTTGCAGCCCATTACGAGCCGCATCGTAGCGTCCTCGGGTTGAAAGACGTGGCTGCACGCGCCCACATTGATTTGCGTGCGTGGTATGAGTCGTTGACCCCGACAAAACATGCCACGGCAGCGCGACTGTACGTCGCTCGCCTAGAGGAGGAGCGTCGATTTTTGGAGACAATCGAAGGATTCGCAACAATCCGACCGTTTTTCATAAATTTGCTCCAACGCGAAAAGAGCCGCCTGTAAAATCAGGCGGCTCTTCGTTCATACGTGCTGGCGTCTTGCAGACCGAAGCGTGAAATAGAGTACTAATTCGATGAGACCGACGGCAATTAAAAAGCCACCGAACAATTGAAACAAGACGAGTAAGCTGTCGAACGGGTTCGCCAGCATGAGTAGTCCGATCCCGATCCACAACAAGCTGCTCAATAGAAAGAACATCCACCGATTCGCAATCGTCTTGCGAAAACCAACGGCTTGAATGAGCCGGATGAGCCCGCCAAACAAGAACAAGAAACCGATGAAGAGCGGTAAGAGGCTGGCTAACGTTTCAGCGAAGAAAAAGACGATTAAGGCAATCAAGATATAGACGATCCCCATAAAGAACGATGGCGGCAACCCATCTTTTCGTTGGCGAAGACCTTGGAACAACACCCAAAGACCGAGTACAGCAAAATAACCGGCGACGAGATAAACGATGACGTCAAAGAAAAAGCGCGGATTAAATAAAATCAGTAACCCGACTACCAAATAAATACCGGCTTGTACTAACGTCGAACGTTCAAGCCGTTTGATCAGCGTCTCCATTAGGAATGCTCCCTTCTTGGTTCAGATAATTGGTCTTTAATCCTATTCCCGCATTTTATCCACAATACTTCTCTTGTCACAAAAAAAGGCTGTGGATTATTTATCCACAGCCTCAACGTTTATTTGCGTTTTTTCTTTTTGTTCTGTTTTTCTTCTTCTG
Organism: Exiguobacterium sp. SH31; assembly: GCF_001816105.1. NCBI lineage: Bacteria > Bacillati > Bacillota > Bacilli > Caryophanales > Exiguobacterium > Exiguobacterium sp. SH31. The sequence continues at coordinate 12,227 of NZ_LYTG01000059.1, read as the reverse complement.
CGAGTACCGCGCGCTCTGCTTCTTTCGCAGCGATTTTCGCTTCAGCTTGAACTTTCATCTTCTCACGCATCGGCAACATGATTGCCATCGTCACGATGATTGAGATGATGTAACCGACGACCCAGTACATCGAGAGGGCTGCCGGGAGGGTGATCGACATGACGAAAATCATGACCGGGAAGATATAAAGCATCATCTTTAACTGCGGGTTTTGTTCTTGCCCCGCCATTGAGATTTTTTGTTGGGCATACGTCAAGATCGCAGCAAGGATCGGCAAGATGAACGTCGGATCCGGCGCACCAAGGTCGAACCAAAGGAAACTTGCTTCAAAGATTTCAGGTGTCCGACGAATCGCATCATAGAATGCGAACAAGATCGGCATTTGAATCAAGATTGGCAAACACCCTGCGAGCGGGTTGATTTGGTAGTCTTGATACATCTTCATCATTTCTTCTTGCAGTTTACGCTGTGTCTCTTGGTCTTTCGAGCTATACTTCTCACGAAGCTTGAGCATTTCCGGCTGCAACACTTGCATCGCACCCATACTCTTCGTTTGCTTGATCATGAGCGGTAAGATCAAGAGGCGGACGATGATCGTCGCAACGATGATCGAATACCCGTACTGCCAAGTGCCGCCGATTAAATAAGCCGCTTCTTTTAACAACCATGCTAGTGGCCATACAAAGTATTTAGACCAGAAGCCTTCCGTTTCAGCCGTGATTGGCTCTCCTTGGATTGTCGATGGATCGACACATCCGGCCATCAACAAGATGACACCAGTCATGACGGCCAATAATCCTAATTTCAGGTTTTTGCTCATAATTCCTCCTACGCTTTCTGTATCGATTCTTTTTAGTTGCCTCACACGTCTATCGGTCAATCCTAATTAGTTCGCGTTATATATGAAAGAACGAGCTCGGATTGTTATGATCGATCGACTTGCCTCTGTTGCCAAACTTTAGCCCGTTTGAACACATGTTTCAAACTCTCCGTCACTTCATCTTGCGAGAGGGACGTCGCTGGTTTACGAGCGATGATGACATACTTATGCGGAGCCACGTTCGGTTCGAGCAAGCGAAGCGATTCACGCATCAATCGTTTCATTCGGTTTCGTTCCACTGCGTTCCCTAACTTTTTGCTGACAGAAAGTCCAACCCGGAAATGCGCTTGATCCGCCTTCTGAGTGTAGACGACAAACTGACGATTAGCCACGGAGCGTCCTTCGCGAAACACCGCTTGGAACTCTTCATTCTTTTGGAGGCGGTATTCTTTTTTCAAAATTTTCACTCCATCCTTCGCTTCAAAAATCGTCACCTAACATCATATCATATCCCATTCATTTCAACGAGTGAGAATCGATTTTTTCCGTTCAATTCTGTGACGATAAAAAAAGATTGCCCGAGGATCAGTTCCCCGGGCAATCTTTTGATCTTTATTAGACAGTCAAGGCTTTGCGGCCTTTACGACGACGAGCTGCAAGAATGTTGCGGCCGTTTTTAGTCGCCATACGCGAACGGAATCCGTGAACTTTTTTACGCTTACGGTTGTTAGGATTAAAAGTTGGTTTCATGGTTAAAGCACCTCCTCAAGGTTAACGCTCTATTAGCAAGTTATAGTTTCATTTAAGGCAGTCTTTAAGATTATATAAACTGTTCTACCGATTGTCAATGGCATTTCAAGAGGTTTTCGAATCGGGTACGAATAGTTAACAACGATGAACTTGATCTCCCCAACTAGACGGATCAGGCTAGACATCGATAAAATAGGGGACTAAACGAGACGCAACCTTTACATTTAAGCCGTCATTCTTTTACAAATAGCTTGATAAAGCCATTTTATCCACATATCCACCTAGTTATCCACACTTATATGTGTATAACTCCATCTTTTTCAACAATTGTAACGTACGGTTTCTTAAAATTCTACTTTCTTCTCTTACAAAAACAATACGTTATTCTCTTTCTCCCTCTTTTGTGTATAACTTTTTCATGGCGGCTCGTCCCCTTTAAGTTTATCCACAACATATCCACAGCTTATCCACACTGTCCACAGCATGTGGATAAGTGCCTGTGGATTGTTTTTTAAATCTGTGGATAAATGTCAAAAACCGTTGCCACGTCTATTTTATTTTGATAAACTAAATGTGCACAACTCGTGGATGATATTTCATCAATTCCGAGATATACACAGCCTGTGGATAACTGTTATCCCCATAGTTAACACCTTGTGGATAACGTTATCCACAGTTTTTGTTTCCTGGGGATAAGCCTAGTTTCTACTATAAGAATAGTGAATGTGTATATCATGTGAATAAGTTTCGCCAATATGTGAGTAAAGGAGGTCTTTCATTGAAAAATGCTCGCGAGATTTGGAGAAATGTTTTATCTCTAATCGACGAAGAAGAACGAACACCAAAAGCTAGCTTTGACATGTGGTTGAAGTCAACGGAAGGAATTTCATTGATGGGAACGACACTCGTCGTATCCGCCCCCGCTAGTTTCATTGTCACTTGGCTCGAACGTCAGTACTTGTCATTATTGCAAGATACGGTTGAGGAAGTGACGAACAATCGACTTGAGATTCATTTTATCGAGGAGTCGCAAGCGCACAAGTATGCTCCTGCAGAGGGATCAAAAGAAGCGATTGCCGCTACAGAAACGAGAGAGCAGCCGGTTCCAGTACGATCAAAAGAGGAAGGGAACCTCGGTCAATTAAACGATAAGTATATCTTTGAAACGTTCGTCATCGGTTCGGGCAACCGGTTTGCCCATGCTGCCTCACTGGCTGTGGCTGAAGCGCCTGCGAGAGCTTACAATCCGCTCTTCATCTATGGGGGAGTCGGACTTGGAAAGACACACTTGATGCATGCGATCGGTCATTACGTGAAAGGGCAGAAGCCAGGCGCACGAATCGCCTACGTTTCGTCGGAAAAGTTTACAAACGAGTTCATTAACTCAATCCGCGACAATAAGACAGAGGAGTTCCGTAACCGTTACCGGAACATCGATGTTCTATTAATAGATGACATTCAGTTCTTGGCCGGGAAAGAACAGACGCAAGAAGAGTTCTTCCACACGTTCAATGCGCTCCATAACGATCAAAAACAAATCGTCATCTCGAGCGATCGGCCGCCTAAAGAGATTCCGACGTTAGAAGATCGTCTCCGGTCTCGGTTCGAATGGGGACTGATCACGGATATCACGCCGCCTGACCTCGAGACGCGGATCGCGATTTTACGGAAGAAAGCGACAGCTGAAGGGCTTGATATCGCCAATGACGTCATGCTCTATATCGCGAATCAAATCGACACGAACATTCGTGAGCTTGAAGGCGCACTTACCCGCGTCGTCGCCTATGCGAAGCTCGTCGCCCGGCCGATTGACCCTGATGTCGCTGCCGAAGCGCTCCACAACATCATGCCGGTGCAAGAAGCGAAGAAGATTGTCATCCGTGACATCCAAGAGATCGTCGGTCATCACTTTAATATCGAGGTCGATGAGCTCAAAGCGAAAAAACGGACGAAGACGCTCGCTTTCCCGAGACAGATCGCGATGTATTTATCACGCGAGATGACCGAGAGCTCACTCCCTAAAATCGGAGAAGAGTTCGGTGGGCGGGATCACACGACAGTTATCCACGCGCATGAGAAGATTAGCACGTTACTCAAGCATGATCCGGAGATGCAAGAGACGATTAAAACATTGAAGAAGGCGTTGTCGTAACCGTCTCATTTCTCTTGTGGATATCCTGTGGATAAACAAGCCGAGTTATCCACACGTTATTCACAGGCAGATTGGCTCAACACCAGTTGTTCAAGTGAGTTATCCCCACTATCCACAGCCCTTATTACTATTATGACTTAAATAATACTATTATTATTAAACTATATGACTCATTTCACTTAGGAGGAATTATCCACATGCACTTAACGATTCAGCGCGATGTATTCATGCAAGCCGTACAAGATGTATCAAAAGCTGTTGCTTCTAGAACGACGATCCCAATTTTGACAGGATTAAAACTCGAAGCCCATGCGGATGGATTGACGCTCACAGGAAGTGATACGGAAATTTCGATCGAACGATTGATCCCGGTCGAAGAGGGTGGAATCGAACTCATCCAAATCCAACGTGCCGGTAGCGTCGTCTTGAACGCCCGTTTCCTTGGTGAAATCGTCAAGAAGCTCCCGACGAACGAAGTCACACTCGAAGTCTCACCAAACTTCATGACGCGTATCGAATCAGGTCAAGCGGAGTTCCATCTGAACGGACTCGACCCAGACGAGTATCCACGTCTCCCTGAACTAGCGAGCGACCGCCGGTTCTATCTTCCGGCCGATTTGTTGAAGACGATCATTCGCCAAACAAGCTTTGCCGTCTCGTCGCAAGAGACACGTCCAGTCCTGACAGGTGTGAATTTCTCAGCTGAAAAAGGATTTTTGACATGCGTCGCGACGGATAGCCATCGGTTGGCACTGCGCCGGGCCCGTTTTGAAACAGATGACGATTTGACGTTCCAAAATGTCGTCGTACCTGGTCGTTCACTCAATGAGCTCGCGAAATTACTCGACCGTGAAGAGTTGCCGATTGAAATCGTCTTGACGGACCAACAGATTCTATTCCGTCTGAAAAACATTTCGTTCTTTTCACGTCTTCTTGATGGAGCGTACCCAGATACGTCTCGCTTGATCCCAGAAGAATATCGGACTGCAGTTCGTTTGAATGCGAAAGATTTCTTACAGGCGATTGATCGTGCATCGCTGTTGGCACGTTCGGATCGCAACAATGTCATCAAGTTCGTGGCTGAAGAAGCGAACACGGTCGAAGTCTCTTCACACTCGCCTGAAGTCGGGAAAGTGTCCGAGCGGGTCAGCATCTTATCGCTCGAAGGTGAAGAACTCAAAATTTCGTTCAACTCGAAATTTGTCATGGATGCGCTTCGTGCGCTCGATGCGACGGAAATCGAGGTTCAATTCACAGGTTCGATGCGCCCGTTCATTTTGCGTCCGGTCGAACAAGATAGTGTCCTTCAGTTGATTTTGCCAGTCCGCACATCGTAATCAAGATGGAGCGAATCGGGGATGATGAGGTGTTTCACCTTATCATCCCTATTTTTGCCTTATTCGACGTTTTTCGATAAACTAATATGTATGGCGATTTTTTGTGAAAAGTATGAAGGAAAGGAAGTGACGACATGGAAAAAGTGTCGATTACGACCGAGTATGTAACACTCGGACAATTTTTAAAATTAGCTGATATTATTTCAAGCGGAGGCCAAGCGAAATTCTTTTTGGAAGACGTTGAGATCAAAGTGAACGGCGAGGTCGATCAACGCCGCGGCCGTAAACTCCGCGACGGAGACAAGATTGAAGTCGAGGGCTACGGGGACTTCCAAATCGAGGGGAACTAACGTGCACTTATTGTCGATTCGACTGCAAAACTACCGCAACTACGAAGCCCTTGAGCTAAATTTTTCAGAACAGACGAATGTTCTCATCGGTGAGAACGCCCAAGGCAAAACGAATCTGCTCGAATCGATTTACGTACTTGCGCTCGCAAAGTCGCATCGGACGACGCAAGACCGTGAACTGATCGGATGGGAAGCGGAAACGGCCATCGTCGAGGGTCGGATCCATAAACGTACCGGTGAAACGGTACAGTCGCTGAGCTTTTCTCCGAAAGGGAAAAAAGCGAAACTGAACCACCTCGAGCAACGACGGCTCAGTGACTACGTCGGAGCGTTCAACGTCGTCTTGTTCGCGCCAGAAGATCTTGCGATCGTCAAAGGCAGCCCTCAAGGACGAAGACGTTTTTTAGATATGGAAATCGGACAAGTCAGTCCGATTTACTTACATGACTTGAATCAGTATTTGAAAACACTGAAGCAACGGAATGCATTTTTAAAACAACTGTCGATCAAAGGTGGGGACGAGACATTGCTCGAAGTGCTCACCGACCAACTGATTGAGCTTGCCGTCAAAATCGTTTCCAGGCGCCACCATTTTATCGATCAACTCGAGAAATGGGCCGGACCGATCCATGCAGGAATCACTCGGAACTTAGAAACGTTGACGATTCAATACGTCTCGGACACGTTTCAAAAAGAACGTCACACGAAAGAACAGATGTTTGAAACGTATCGGCAAAAGTTTGATAAAATAAGAGAGAACGAACGAAGAAGAGGTGTGACCTTGTTCGGTCCCCATCGCGACGACTTCGAATTGTACGTTAATGATCGGAACGTCCAAACGTTCGGTTCACAGGGCCAGCAACGCACGGCGGCCTTGTCGTTAAAACTAGCGGAGATTGAACTGATCCACGAAGAGGTCGGGGAGTATCCGCTGCTGTTGTTAGACGACGTCTTATCTGAATTAGATGATCATCGCCAAACCCATCTGCTTGATACGATGGGGCAGAAAGTCCAAACGATTATTACGACGACCAATATCGATGGAATTGCTCACGAAACGATTCAACAAGCCAAGTTGTTTCACGTGAAACAAGGTAAAGTTGAGACGGAATCTGTCTAACGTACGACCAATCCTTATGAACACCAATTCATGTATAGTAGGTGAATGAAACCGATGAGTAACGAAAACGAAAAACAAATGCAAGATTACGGTGCCGATCAGATTCAAGTGCTTGAAGGGTTAGAAGCCGTTCGTAAACGCCCAGGGATGTATATCGGTTCGACGAGTTCGCGCGGGCTCCACCACTTAGTGTGGGAAGTCGTCGACAACTCGATTGATGAAGCGCTCGCCGGTCATTGTGAAACGATTACCGTGACGGTCGAACCAGGCAACTCTGTCGTGGTCGAAGATGATGGCCGGGGGATTCCGGTCGACATTCAGAAAAAGACAGGACGTCCTGCCGTCGAAGTCATCTTCACCGTTCTCCACGCCGGAGGTAAATTTGGCGGCGGTGGATATAAAGTGTCGGGTGGTTTGCACGGAGTCGGGGCGTCCGTCGTTAACGCCTTGTCGAAGAAACTCGAGGTGTTCGTACGCCGAAACGGTAACGTTTACTATCAATCGTTCAAACGCGGCGCACCTCAAGGTGAGCTCGAGATTGTCGGCACGACAGACACGACCGGTACGACGGTTCGTTTCTTCCCAGATGGAGACATCTTCGATGAAACACTCGAATACGATTTTGATCTTCTCGCAACTCGCTTGCGTGAACTTGCTTTCTTGAACAAAGGACTCCGTATCATCGCAAAAGACGAGCGGGGCGACGAAACGATTGAGCGAAACTATTATTACGAAGGCGGGATCAAGTCTTACGTCGAGCATTTGAACCGTTCGAAGTCTTCGATCCACGAGGAGCCGGTTTATGTACACGGCACGAAAGACGGGATCGAAGTAGAGATCGCGTTGCAGTACAACGAAGGGTTCTCTAGCAATATTTACTCGTTCACAAACAACATTCCGACACACGAAGGCGGAACGCACGAGACCGGATTCAAAACGGCACTGACACGGGCGATCAACGATTACGCCAAACGCTTTGGATTGATGAAAGAGGCTGATGGCAGCCTTTCTGGCGACGACGTGCGTGAGGGGATGACCGCGATCGTCTCGGTCAAACACCCGTCACCGCAGTTCGAGGGACAGACGAAGACGAAGCTCGGTAACGCTGACGCCCGTACGGTGACAGATTCACTCTTTAGCGAGACGTTCGAACAGTTCTTGCTTGAGAACCCGTCGGTCGGCCGACTCATCGTCGACAAAGGGCTCATGGCAGCCCGTGCCCGCCTCGCGGCCAAACGCGCCCGTGAAATGACACGTCGTAAAGGCATCCTTGAAGTCAGCTCGTTGCCAGGTAAGCTGGCCGACTGTTCATCGAAGGACGCATCAAAATCTGAACTGTACATCGTCGAGGGTGACTCGGCCGGTGGATCAGCCAAGTCAGGACGCGACCGTCATTTCCAAGCGATTTTGCCAATCCGAGGTAAGATCATCAACGTCGAGAAAGCAAGACTCGATAAAATCTTAGCCAACCAAGAAGTCCGAACAATCATCACGGCACTTGGGACCGGGATCGCCGACGAATTCGATCTCGGCAAGGCGCGTTACCATAAGTTGATCATCATGACCGATGCCGACGTCGATGGTGCCCACATCCGGACACTGTTGCTGACGTTCTTCTATCGTTACATGCGGCCACTTATTGAGAGCGGCTACGTCTACATCGCCCAGCCGCCACTCTACGGTGTAAAACATGGTAAAGAGATTGTTTACGTCCAAAACGACCGCGAACTCCAAGAAGCAATCAAACGACTTCCTGAGAACGCGCGCTATAGTGTACAGCGCTACAAGGGTCTCGGTGAGATGGACCCGGAACAACTTTGGAGCACGACGATGAATCCAGAGTCTCGCTCGATGCTTCGTGTCGACCTTCAAGACGCCATCGAGGCAGATGAGGTCTTTGAGACGCTCATGGGCGACAATGTCGAGCCGCGCCGTGACTTTATCCAGTCACACGCACACTACGTGAAAAACCTCGATATTTAAAAAGAAGGGTAGGCAATAACGAATGGCAGAACAAGAAAATATCAAGGATATAAATATTAGCCAAGAGATGCGGACGTCGTTCATGGACTATGCGATGAGCGTCATCGTGTCGCGTGCCCTCCCGGACGTGCGAGACGGTCTCAAGCCGGTTCACCGCCGTATCCTTTATGCGATGAACGAGCTCGGGATTCGTGCCGACAAGCCCCATAAGAAGTCTGCCCGTGTCGTCGGGGACGTCATCGGTAAATATCACCCACATGGTGATTCAGCCGTTTACGAGACGATGGTCCGGATGGCCCAAGATTTCAGTTATCGCTACGAACTCGTCGATGGCCACGGAAACTTCGGGTCCGTCGATGGAGACTCGGCAGCGGCAATGCGTTACACGGAAGCCCGGATGTCGAAAATCGCGATGGAACTCGTGCGCGATATCGGTAAAAACACGATTGACTATCAAGCAAACTTTGATGGTGAAGAGAAAGAACCAGTCGTTATGCCGGCCCGTTTCCCGAACTTCCTCGTCAATGGTACGAGCGGGATCGCGGTCGGGATGGCGACGAACGTACCACCACATAACTTGAACGAAGTAATCGATGGCGTACTTGCGCTCACGCATAATCCGGACATCACGATTTCAGAGCTCATGCAGTACATTCCGGGTCCGGACTTTCCGACGTCTGGTGAGATTTTAGGACGCAGCGGTATTCGCCGGGCGTATGAGACAGGTCGCGGATCGATCACGATGCGCGCGAAAGCCGAGATCCAAGTGTTGAAGAACGGCCGTGAACGCATCCTCGTCCACGAAATTCCGTATCAAGTGAACAAGGCACGTCTCGTTGAAAAGATTGCTGACCTAGTTCGCGATAAGAAAATCGAGGGCATCACAGACCTTCGCGACGAGTCGGACCGAAACGGAATGCGCGTCGTCATCGAGGTACGCCGCGATGCGAACGCAAGCGTCATCTTGAACAACTTGTATAAACAGACGCCGATGCAAACGACGTTCGGGGTGAACATGCTCGCGCTCGTCGGAGGACGTCCGAAAACGCTCAACTTGAAACAAGCGATCTATTATTACATCGAGCACCAAAAAGAAGTCGTTCGTCGTCGGACGCAGTTCGACCTCGATAAGGCAGAAGCGCGTGCGCATATTCTCGAAGGTCTCCGTGTCGCACTCGACCACCTCGATGAAGTCATCGCCATCATCCGCAGCACGCGGACCGGTGACGAGGCCCGTGAGAAATTGATTGCTCGCTTCGGACTATCAACAGAGCAGACACAAGCCATTCTCGATATGCGTCTCCAACGGTTGACCGGTCTTGAACGCGAGAAAATCGAAGGCGAGTATCGCGAGATCCGTACGTTGATCGAAGAATTGCGTGCGATTTTAGGGGACGAGGAACTCCTTCTCGAAATCATTCGCAATGAGTTGACTGAAATCAAAGAGCGTTACGGCGATGCACGTCGTACAGTGATTCGTACCGACATCATCGAGCTTGAGGATGAGGATTTGATCCCAGTTCGGGACATGATGATCGCACTGACGAGCGAAGGCTACATCAAATCGATTCCGAGTGACTCGTATCGTACACAACGCCGTGGCGGTCGAGGGAAACAAGGAATGGGTACGAATGACGAAGACTTCGTATTGCGCCTCTTATCTGCTTCAACGCACGATACGATCTTGTTCTTCACGAACTTCGGTCGCGTGTTCCGCTTGAAAGGATATGAGATTCCTGAGATGAGCCGAACCGCGAAAGGGATGCCGATTATCAACTTGCTCCAAGTCGATAAGGGCGAGAAGGTCGAAACGATGATTCCGGTCGACTTTAATAGCTATTTGGCGGACAAAGCTATCGTTGAGGACGTTGGTGAAGGTTCAGAAGAAGAAGAAGTGGCTGATGAGCAATTGTCACTCGTGTTTATCACGAAGCACGGACTTGTCAAACGGTCACCGCTTTCTGCCTATGCTCGCATCAACAAAAACGGGTTGCGTGCTATCAGCTTAAATGATAGCGATGAGCTCGTTACCGTACGTCTCGCGAAGAGCGATGACGAGATGTTGATCGTGACACACGCAGGGATGTCGATTCGCTTCCCGCTCGAAGGTGAGGTCCGTTCGATGGGCCGTACCGCTCGCGGTGTACGTGCGATTCGATTGAAGAAAGATGATGATCGAGTCGTTTCGATGGAAATCGTACGCCCGACGCAAGACGTGCTCATCATCACGGAAAAAGGATATGGCAAACGCACGGCGATGGAACAATTCCGTACACAAGGTCGAGGCGGTTCTGGAATTATCGGAATCAAGACAGACCGCGGAACTGTCGTCGGGATGCGCGTAGTCGATGAAGATGATGACATCATGCTCATGACCGAGCTCGGTGTCGCGATTCGAATCGATGCCCAAACAATTTCGCAAATGGGTCGTAGCACGCGCGGTGTCAAAGTCATGAATATCGAAGATGGCGATCGCTTGGCGACAATTGCTAAACTGAAAAAAGATGAATTAGAAGATGAATTAGAAGAGGAATCGACAGTTGATGTGGAGAATGGGTTTGTTGATGAAGCACCCGAAGTTGGCCCATCGTCTGAAGAGACTGAGTAAGACGAAAAGGTTGAACGGTGCTTCCGTTCGACCTTTTTTCATACAATCAGGAGGGATGAGCATGCGACTTGCCATTTCAAACGTTCACGTTGGGATGACGCTTTTGACGTCAGTTTCTTCGTTAGAGGCAGGAACGAAACTGACAAACGAACATTTACGCTTGCTCCGTTTTTTAAAGGTGGGAGCGATTGATGTTGCTCCGGTCGAATGTCGCCATCTTACCCGCGACGAGGAAATCGATCTATGTGCAAAAGTGCTCCAATATGAACGGCATTATAACCAATGGGAAGAACGAATTGCCCCCAACCCTTACGAAGCGCTTGAATTCGTCCATCAACTGTTCAAACGTGAATATCCGCTATCGGCCATCGTCACCTTCTTCACGAATCAACCACTTCGAAAAAATCATGTGATTCATCATGCGATTTATCGAGCCTTAGTAGCCAAGACGCTATCGAAATACCGAGGAGACGAACACCGCATTCAATTCGATTATGGCGTTGCTTCCTATTTCGCAGATGCGAGCTACGCTAAAATACGAAAGTGGTCCCACATGCGCTATTTCACAAAAATGGAACGAGAGCTGTTGTATCAGCACCCGCTCGTCTCGTTTGCGATGTTACCGCAAGATCAGACACTTAGAACCAGGGTCGGTAAATTGATTGCCGAACATCATGAACGCCTAGACGGGTCAGGTTTTCCGAATCGGCTAGAAGAACGAGCCCTTCATCCTGCATCACCGTTGTTCATCGTCGCTGATCGGTTCTGCCAATTGACAGCCCCACGTACGTTCAGGGCAGCGTTGACAGCAGAAGAGGCCTATTTTTATATGTGGCAAAATGAGGCATACGATGGGGAAGCGTTGACGCTTTTAGCTACACTGCTCGGCTTTTACGAAGTAGGACGGACTGTCTTACTGAGCAGTGGTGTGCGCGGAACGATTCAACGCTACACGCCGAGTGTAGAACAACCGGTCGTGATCGCTGAACCAACGCAAGAAACATACGATTTATCTCAACTTGATGAGGTTCGAATCGTCGCTTTTCAGTAACCGTCTAGCGTGTTCCTTCTATATAGTGCCGTCGAAAGAATACGCTAGATATTATT